>NZ_CAJNBO010000015.1:0-239159 GCF_905221015.1 Paraburkholderia nemoris
CTCCGCTCCGCCCAGCTCCACCGCCACACGCGCCTGCGCCTCGATCGTCGGATGATCGAACACCTGCTTCGGCGTGAGCTTCAGTCCCGCCTGACGCGCCTTCGCGATCAGCTGCAGGCTCACGATCGAATCGCCCCCCGCCTCGAAGAAGTTCTGCGTCACCCCCAGTTGCTGCGCCTCACGCCCCAGCACCGATGCCCAGATCTCCCGCATCTGCGTCTCGCGCGCCGTGCGCGGCGCCACCGCCTGCCACGCCTCGTCTTCCTGCGGCGCCGGCAGCGCCCCGCGATCCAGCTTGCCGTTGGCCATCACCGGCAGCCGCGCGAGCTTCATCCACCCGCCCGGCACCATGTACCCCGGCAGCTTCGACTGCAGCGCCGCCTGCAACTGCGGCGCCTGCGCCTCGCCCACCCAGTACGCCACCAGCCGCCGGCGCTCGCCCTCTCCGCGCAACGCCACCACCGCCTGCTCCACCCCCGCGCAGCCGCGCAGCTGCACCTCGATCTCCCCCAGCTCGATCCGGTAACCGCGCAGCTTCACCTGCTGGTCCAGCCGTCCCAGGTACTCGATGCAGCCGTCCGCGCGCAGCCGGCACAGGTCCCCGCTGCGGTAAAGCCGTTCTCCGTCGTTGTACGGCGACGGCACGAAGCGCTCCGCCGTCAGCCCCGGCCGCCCCAGGTAGCCGCGCGCGAGCGACACCCCGCCGATGCACAGCTCGCCCAGCCCGCCCACCGGCACC
The DNA here is from genome assembly GCF_905221015.1 of Paraburkholderia nemoris. Lineage (NCBI taxonomy): Bacteria > Pseudomonadati > Pseudomonadota > Betaproteobacteria > Burkholderiales > Burkholderiaceae > Paraburkholderia > Paraburkholderia nemoris. The sequence goes on from NZ_CAJNBO010000015.1 coordinate 740, forward strand.
TCGTTGCCGTCTCCGTCCAGCACGCATACGCTGCGCCCCGGATAGGCAATGCCGATCGGCGCGCTTACGTGCTGCGTGTCCTCCGGCTGCGTGCGTCGGTACAGCGCCGCCACCGTCGTTTCGGTCGGCCCGTACAGGTTGTCGAGGCGCACGCCCGCCAGCGCACTGCGCTGCCAGCGTGCCAGTGCATCCCCCGGCAGACCTTCGCCGCCCACCGTGATCTGTCTCAATGCCGGCAGCGCGTCGCGTGACGGCGCTTCACCGAGCCACTGCTGCCACAGTGCCGTCGGGATCCGCGCGAACGTCACCTGGTGGGTCGCCAGCGCGCTGCTGAGCGCCTGCAGGTCCCATGCTGCAGCGCCGCGCATGCACACCCGTCCGCCCATCAGCAGCGCCGGCAGCAGTTCGTGCAGCGCCACGTCGAAGTTGATCGTCGACGACTGCAGCAGCGTGTCCTGCGCCGAGATCCCGTAGGTGCCGATGAAGTCGTCCAGGTGCAGCGACAGCGCGCGCTGGCTTACCGCTACGCCCTTGGGTCGTCCGGTCGAGCCTGACGTGTAGATCACGTAGGCGAGCTGCTCCGGGTGGATCGATGCGGTGCGTTTGCGCAGCGCGCGCAGGGCTCGCGATGCATCCGGCCGGGCACGTCCGCCGGCAACCGGAGTGGCAGGTTCATCGAACTGCTTATCAAGCTGCGCATCGGGCGGCTCATCCAGTTGCTCACCGCCATGCTCACGGGCCTGCCCATTTGCCTGTTCATCGGCCTGCTCACCAGCCGGCCAATCAGCCTGTTCCTCGGCGTGCTCATCAACCTGCCCAGCCTCCTCCCCAATTCGCACCTGCACGCAGCCCTCCAGCACCGCCGACAGCTGCGCCGCACTCGCTGCATCGACAATCACGCAGCGCACCCCCGCGTCCTCAATCATGTCGCGCAGCCGCGCTTCCGGATACGACGGGTCCAGCGGCACCTGCGCCGCGCCCGCCTTCCAGATTCCCAGCAGCGCCGCGGCCAGTCCCGCCGAGCGCTCAAGACACACCCCCACCCGGTCCTCGTGCGCCACCCCCGCGCGCATCAGCGCCACACCCAGTCGGTCCGCCCACGCGTCGAGCTGGGCATAGCTGAGCCGTTCATCGCCGCAGATCACGGCCTGCCGGTCGCCGCACATCTGCGCACGCGACTCGAAACGCGCGACCGTCGGCATATACGCATACGCCGCACGTTGCGCCGCACTCTCAGCACCCGCACCCGCTCCCATCGACAGTTCACACAGACGACGCTCGCCCGAAGCACACATCTGCTCCAGCAGCTCCACGTAGTGACCACTCACCCGTTCTATCGTCGACGCATCGAACAGCCCCGTATTCCACGACCACTCGATCTCGATACCCTCACGAGGCAGGATCGACAGCGTCAGCGGGTAATGCGTCGGATCCACCGACTCCGTCGCGACGATCTCCAGCGCGCCACGCTGGTCGCGCGCGGCCTCGTCGATCGGATAGTTTTCAAACACGAGCAGCGAGTCGAATAGCGATTCGCCACCTTGTCCGGCCCATTGCTGGATGTGCGCAAGCGGCGTGTGTTCGTGCTGACGCAACGCAACGTTATGCGCCTGGATCGAACGCAGCCAGCTAGACACCTGTTCGTCCGGCCGCGCGTCGATGCAAAGCGGCAGGCTGTGGATGAAGAGTCCAAGCATCTGCTGCGCGCCACGCAAGGCGGCCGGCCGCCCCGACACGGTCACGCCGAACGCGGCCTGTTGCCGGTTGCCGTAGCGTGCGAGCAGCAACGCCCAGGCGCCCTGCGTAATCGTGTTCAGAGTCACGCCGAGCGCACGGCTGGCCTGCTGCAGCAGCGCCGACTGTCGTGCGTCGAGTGCGATGCGCCGTTGTGCGACACCAGGTTGCGGCGTCGCCGTGCGCCCGAGGCCGGATTGCAGCGTCGCGGGCTCGTCACGGCGCGCGAGCTGCTCGCGCCACCAGACTTCGCCGCCCGATTGCACCTGCAACCAGCGCACATAATCGCGAAAGCGCGGTGCGTTTGCCGGCAGCGTGCCTGCCTCGCCTTCGACATGCGTCAATGCGCGATACGTCTGCGCGATTTCGGAGAGCAATTGCGCGCTACTCCAGCCGTCCATCAACAGGTGATGATGCGTCCAGATCAGATCGTGCGCGCCATCCGGCCGCTCGAACAACGTCACGCGCATCAACGGCGCGACCTCGAAGCTGAAACCCTTCTGCAGATCGGCGGCCCGCCACTGCGACAGTCGCAACGCATGCGTATCGAGATCCTGCGCACGCAAGGCGACACGCTCGAACGGCAACCGCAATGCGCGTCTGACGACCTGCAACGGCGCGCCCTCGTATTGCCAGAAAAACTGCGTGCGCAGAATGTCATGACGCGCGACGGCCTGCTGCCACGCGTTCTGCAGCGCGGCGATGTCGAGCGTGCCGCTCAGCGTCAGATGCAGCTGGTTCGTATAGCTCTGCTGCGTCTCGTCGATGAGGCTGTGATACAGGATGCCCTGTTGCAGCGGCGTGGCCGGATAAAGATCGACCACGTCTTCGGGCAGATGCGCAGCCACTGTATCGAACTGCGCGCGCGTGAGCGGCGCAAGGTCGAAATCGTGACGGGTAGGCACCGACTGCATCGCCTCGCAATGCTCGATCAGGCGCAGCACGCGCGCCTCGAAATCGCTCGCGAGGTGCGCAATAGTCTCATCGTCGACCACGTCAGGGCTGTAACGCCATGTGAGCGACAGCCCTTCATTCGCAATCAAGCCGTTGACGTCGATCACATACGGCAGCGGCGAGCGGGCCGCAAGCGGCGCGCCCCCTGCTTCGGCCGCAAAGCGGAACTGCCCGCCCTGCTCAAGCGACGTATCGAAGCGGCCCAGGTAGTTGAAGCTCACCTGTGCGCGCGGCAGGTCAACAAGCGTCCCCGCGCCATGCGGCGCGCGTGTGGCGTCGGCCTGCGTGAGCCACATCCAGTGAATGCCGTCGAAACGCACATCGCGCACGCGGTCCTTCACATGCAGCAACGCATCGGCAGGGTTGTCCGGTGTATCGATCCACAACGGATAGCGCGTCGTGAACCATCCGATCGTTCCGCTCAGATCGAGTTCGCCGACCGGATGGGTGCGGCCATGACTCTCGACGTCGATCAGCACGCCGGGCCGCGCACGCCAGGCGCCCAGCGTCTGCGCCAGCGCCGTCAGCAGAAGTTCGTCCACCCGCAGGCGATAAACGCGCGTGGCGTGGTTCGACAGCCTGCGCGTGACGCCGGCGTCGAAGCCCACTTCACGGGTGCGGCTCGCACCAAACGTGGCGGTGGCGCAAGCATCGCTGGACACGGGCAACCATGCGTCTGCGTTCGCAAGCGCCGCGCGCCAGTTAGACGCATCCGATATGACCGCATCCGATGCGGCGTGCTCGCGTTGCGCCGCAACCCATGCGCTCCACGGAGTCGATGCAGCGGCGATGGTGTCGTCTGCTTGAATTTCATCGGCAACGGCTGCCGCGTAGTCGCGTTCCAGTTCGCGCAACAGGATGCGCCACGACACACCATCGACGCACAGGTGATGCACGACGATCAGTACACGTTCGCCATCGTCCATTTTCGCGTGCAGCAGGCGGCACACCGGACCGTGCTCGATGTCGAGACTGCGTTGTGCTGCGTCGCACGCGTCGTCGAGACGGGCGACCGCGTCCGGCAACGAGCGCAGATCGAGGCTCTCGATTGGTGTGCCACCGTCGAATGGCAGCACACGTTGTTGCCATTCGACCGTCTCCTCGCTGCTGTGTGCGTCGGGTGAATCGATGCGGTTGACGGCATGGCGTGCAAACCGCAGGCGCAATGCGTCATGCCGCTTCTGCAGGTGACGCCATGCAAGTTGCAGCGCACGCGCGTCGAGCGCCACGCCGGAATTCAGCAGCACCGATTGATTCCAGTGCGACTCCCCGCGCGGATGAAGCTCGAAAAACCACGACTGGATCGGCGTCAAGGGCATCGCGTCGTGACGCTCGATTGCCGTGCGCGAGCGCGGTTGATTGCGCTGCGCTTCGGCGACGGCTGCGAGTCCCGCGACAGTCGGATGTTCGAATAGCTGACGCGGCGTGATATCCAGATGCGCTTCCTGCGCGCGTGCGACGACCTGCAAGCTGAGGATCGAGTCGCCACCGAGCCTGAAGAAATCATCATGTGCGCCGACACGCTCAACGCCCAGCACGTCACGCCAGATCTGCGCGAGTAGCGCTTCGGTCGGCGTGCTGGGTTCCACGTGTTCGTCGGCAGTGATTTCATCCGGTGCCGGCAGCGCGGCACGGTCGAGCTTGCCGTTGTGTGTCAGCGGCAATGCGTCGAGCAGCACATACGCGCCCGGCACCATGTGTGCCGGCAGCGCCTGCGTGAGCGCCTGCTCCAGTTGCACAGCGTCACACGCGGCCTTCCCTTGCGGCACCACGTAGGCGACGAGGCGCCGCCCTTCATGCGCCAGCACCCGTGCCTCACGCACCGCCGGCAGCGCAGCAAGCGCCGCCTCGATTTCCCCGAGCTCGATCCGGAACCCGCGTATCTTCACCTGCGCATCGTTACGGCCGATATAGACGATGCCGCCATCGGCTTCGCGCCGTGCCACGTCGCCTGAACGGTACAGCCGCGCACCGTCTGTTCCCCACGGGTTCGGCACGAACCGCTCCGCGCTCAGCCCAGCCCGCCCCAGATACCCACGCGCAAGACCCGCTCCGCCCACGTACAGTTCGCCCACCGCTCCGCGCGGCACCGGGTTCATGTCGTCGTCCAGCACGTGCAGTTGCAGATCGGCAAGCGCCTCGCCGATCACGCTGCGTGCACCCGCTCCCATCTCCTGCCTTTGCAGCAGACGGTACGTCACGTGCACCGTCGTTTCCGTGATGCCGTACATGTTCACCATCGCCGGCGCCTGCGCACCGCACGCGTCGATCCATGCGCCCAGCAGCGACGGTTCGAGCTTCTCGCCGCCGAACACCACTACACGCAGTGATTCGATCGACGCGTCGCCCGCACGCCGGCATTCCAGATCGTGCTGCATCAGCGGCACGAACGCCGACGGCGTCTGGTTCAGCACCGTCACACGCTCTTCGCGCAGCAGCGCATGAAAGGCGCGCGTATCGCGGGCACTCCAGTACGGCACGACCACCAGCCGTGCACCGTGTACGAGTGCGCCGAACAGCTCCCACACCGAAAAGTCGAACGCATACGAATGGAACAGCGTCCATACGTCATGCTCGTCGAAGGCGAACTGTGCACGCGTGGCCGACAGCAGGCGCGATACGTTCGCGTGTGTGATACCCACGCCCTTCGGACGGCCCGTCGAACCGGAAGTGAAGATCACGTAGGCGAGTTGCTGTGCGTCGATGGCGACGTTGCAGGCCTCTGAAGACTCGTTGCCTACTTCATCGACCTGCACCAGTTCGCAGCCGTCGAACACCGGATTCCGTTCCTGCAGCACGACGCGCTGCACGCCGGCATCGGCGATCATGGCGGACAGACGCCCTGCCGGATAGGACGGATCAAGCGGCACGTAAGCGCCGCCGGCCTTCAGTACACCGAGTAGTGCGGCCACCAGCGCGCATGACCGGTCGAGGCTCACGCCGACACGTTCGTCACGCTGCACACCGAGCGCAACCAGTCGATGTGCAATACGGTTCGACCAGGCATCAAGCTGCGCGTAGGTCAGCGATTCACCGTCGCAGCACACCGCAATCGCATCCGGATGCACGCGTGCCTGTGATTCGATCGACACCGTTACAGGTTCGAACGGCAGTGCAGCGTGCCGTGCCGTCTCAACAGGCAACGCCACGCCATCGTCAGGCACAAGCGCAAACGCACCAATCCGCGTATCCGGCGCACGCGCCGCCTCATCGAGAATCGACGCATAGTGCGCAAGCAGACGCTCCACCGTCGACGCATCAAACACGTCGCTAGCAAAGCTGAACGACAGATCGAGTGCACCGTCACGTGCCTCGGCGTGCAACATCAGATCATATTGCGTGCTGTCAGTACCGGCGTCGATGCGTGTCGCGGACAGACCCGGCAGTCGCAGCGCATCGATGCCGTCGTCGACACGCAGATCGAACATCACCTGAAACAACGGCGTTTGCAGCAGATTGCGCTCCGGCTGCAATGCATCGACGATGTGGCCAAACGGCACGTCCTGATGCGCATGCGCGGCCAGCACCCGATCCCGCACCTGCTCCGCAAGCTGCGCAAAAGTCTCGCGCGCGCGCAGATCGCTGCGGATCACCAGCGTGTTGACGAAGAATCCGACAACGCCCTCCGTCTCGATCTGCTCACGCCCCGCGGCCGGAATGCCGACACGAATATCCGGCGCGCCGGTGTATCGATACAGCAGCACGTCGAAGGCGGCGAGCAAGGCCATGAAGAGCGTCACGCCCTCGCCGGTATGACCGGCACGCAGACGTTGCGCGACGCCGCGCGGCACGGTGCGCGACACATGCCCCCCGGCGCCTGAACGTGCGAGACGCCGTTCACGATCGGTCGGCAACTCCAGCACCGGATGTGAGGTACCCAGTGTCGTGCGCCAGAAATCGAGTTGTGCATCCAGCGCGGCTTCGTCAATACGCCGACGTTGCCAGGCAGCGAAGTCGGTGTACTGGATCGGCAGCGAAGGCAACGCAGTGGTTTTCGATGCATCCAGCGCTGCGACATAGAGCGCGCTGAAATCTTCGATCAATAGCCGAATCGACCAGCCATCAGCGATGATGTGATGCATCGACACCGCCAGCACATGGGTCGTGGCATCGAGCCTGAACAAACCGAAGCGCGACGACGGCCCGCGCAACAGATCGAAAGGCTCCTGTGCGAAGGCGCGAAGCTGGCTATCGAGTTCGCTCGAGCGGTCCTGCAAATCGTATTCGCGCCACTCGAACTGCCGGCCGGCAGCCGCAGCGGCAACCTGCTGACTCACGACACCACCCGCTTCCATGAAGCGCAAACGCAATGCGTCGTGGCGCCCGGCCAATGCATCGAGCGCGCTGCGCAATGCGGGCAAGGACAATTCGCCTTCCAGACGCAGCGCGCCGGCCACGTTGTAGGCGGCGCTGTCAGGTTCGAGCCGCCACAGCACCCACAGACGTTCCTGTGCATGCGACAGCGGCACACGCTCGCCGGGTTTCGTGACACGAGGAATCGACACATCCTGCGTCGCGACAGGCGACTCGCCGGAGCGCGTCAGTTCCGCCAGTTCGTCGAGATAGCGAGCAAAGCGCTGCAGCCCGGGATGATCGAAGACGGCCTGCAGCGGCACGTCGCGGCCTACCTCGCGACGCACGCGCGACAGCACGCGCACAGCGAGCAGCGAATGGCCACCGAGCCTGAAGAAATCATCATGTGTGCCGACACGTTCGACGCCCAGCACATCACACCAGATCTGCGCGAGTAACGCTTCGGTCGGCGTGCTTGGTTCCACGTGTTCGTCGGCAGTGGTTGCATCCGGCGCCGGCAACGCGGCACGATCGAGCTTGCCGTTGTGCGTCAGCGGCAATGCGTCGAGCAGCACATACGCGCCCGGCACCATATGTGCCGGCAGCGCCTGCGTTAGCGCCTGCTCCAGCTGCGCGGCATCGCACGGGGGCTGCCCGTGCGGCACCACGTAGGCGACGAGGCGCCGCCCTTCATGCGCCAGCACCCGTGCCTCACGCACCGCCGGCAGTGCAGCAAGCGCCGCCTCGATTTCCCCGAGTTCGATCCGGAATCCACGGATCTTCACCTGCGCATCGTTACGACCGATATAGACGATCCCGCCATCCGCCTCGCGCCGTGCCACATCGCCCGAACGGTACAGTCGCGCACCGTCTGTTCCCCACGGGTTCGGCACGAACCGCTCCGCGCTCAGCCCTGCACGCCCAAGATACCCACGCGCAAGACCCGCTCCGCCCACGTACAGTTCGCCCACCGCCCCGCGCGGCACCGGGTTCATGTCGTCGTCCAGCACGTGCAGTTGCAGATCGGCAAGCGCCTCGCCGATCACGCTGCGCGCACCCGCTCCCATCTCCTGTCTTTGCAGCAGACGGTACGTCACGTGCACCGTCGTTTCCGTGATGCCGTACATGTTCACCATCGCAGGCGACTGCGCACCACATGCATCGATCCATGCGCCCAGCAGCGACGGTTCGAGCTTCTCGCCGCCGAACACCACTACACGCAGTGATTCGATCGACGCGTCACCCGCACGCCGGCATTCCAGATCGTGCTGCATCAGCGGCACGAAGGCCGACGGCGTCTGGTTCAGCACCGTCACCCGCTCTTCGCGCAGCAGCGCATGAAAGGCGCGCGTATCGCGGGCACTCCAGTACGGCACGACCACCAGCCGTGCACCGTGTACGAGTGCGCCAAACAGCTCCCACACCGAAAAGTCGAACGCATACGAATGGAACAGCGTCCATACGTCATGCTGGTCGAAGGCGAACTGCGCGCGTGTGGCCGACAGCAGGCGCGACACGTTCGCGTGCGTGATGCCGACGCCCTTCGGACGGCCAGTCGAACCGGAAGTAAAGATCACATAAGCGAGTTGCTGTGGATCGATGGCGACGTTGCAGGCCCCTGAAGACTCATTGCCTACTTCATCGACCTGCACCAGTTCGCAGCCGTCGAGCACCGGATTCCGTTCCTGCCGCACGACGCGCTGCACGCCGGCATCCGCGATCATGGCCGACAGACGTTCTGCCGGATAGGACGGATCAAGCGGCACGTAAGCGCCGCCGGCCTTCAGCACACCGAGCAGTGCGGCTACCAGTGCGCATGACCGGTCGAGGCTCACACCGACACGTTCGTCCCGCTGCACGCCGAGAGCAACCAGTCGATGTGCAATGCGGTTCGACCAGGCATCGAGTTGCGCGTAGGTCAGCGACTCGCCATCGCAGCACACGGCAATCGCATCTGGACGCACGCGCGCCTGTGATTCGATCGATACCGTTACAGGTTCGAACGGCAGTGCAACATGCCGTGCCGTCTCCTCACGCAACGCCACGCCATCGTCAGGCACAAGCGCAAACGCACCGATCCGCGTATCCGGCGCACGCGCCGCCTCATCGAGAATCGACGCATAGTGCGCAAGCAGACGCTCCACCGTCGACGCATCAAACACATCGCTCGCAAAATCGAACGACAGATCAATACCGCGCGCGCTCTCCGCCGCATTCAGACTGAAATCGAACTGCGCGGCATCGACATTCAGCGCCACGCTTTCGACCTCGAGTCCGGGCAACGCTGCACGATGCGACGGATGTTGCCGCAAATTGAACATCACGTCGAAAAGCGGCGTACGGCCGGGTTCGCGCACCGGTTGCAACGCCTCGACCAGTCTGGCGAATGGAAGGTCCTGATTGCACTGCCCTTTGGCAAGCCGTGCCGACACCTGGTCGAGCAGCCCGGCGTAGGTATCGCTCGCGCGCAGCGATGCGCGCATCACAATCGTGTTGACGAAGAAACCGATCAGGCCGGTCGTGTCGGCGCCATGCCGGCCCGCGACCGGCACACCCACGCGCACGTCGCGCGAGCCGGTGTAGCGATGCAGCAGCACGTCGAAGGCGGCCAGCAACGCGGCGAACAGCGTGGTGCCGCGTGTGCCCGCGAAATGTTTCAGCGCATTCGCCGTCGCGGCCGGCACGCTAGCCGACACCGTACCGGCTCGCGTGCCGGCCGTTGTATCGCGCGCGCCAGACCGGCTACGGTCGAACGGCAACGCAAGCGGTTCCACGTCGACAGGTGCGAGTTGCGTGCGCCAGTAATCGAACTGCTCAGCCAGCGCCTCATCGTCGAACCATTCGCGCTGCCAACGCGCGTAATCGGCGTACTGAACGCGCAACGGCTCCAGTTCCGCACGCGCTTCGAGCGCACGCGGCTCGCGATCAGCCGACGTCACCGCAGCTTCGTAGAGCGCCAGGAACTCAGCAAACAGCACACCAATCGACCAGCCATCGGACACGATGTGATGCATCGAAATCAGCAGACGCTGTTCGTCGCTTTCCGTTCGCACCAGATCGACACGCAGCAACGGTCCGTGTTCGAGATCGAAGGGCCGCCATGCGAGCTGGTCCAGCACGGCTTCAATCGCTGAGTCGCTCTGATCCACGAGTCGCCGCTCCGCCCAACCGAATGTGGGCTCGCCGTCGACGCGCTGACGCGGCTCGCCGTCGACCTCGACGAAACGCGTGCGCAGCGACGCATGACGCGTCACCAATGCGGCAAACGTGGCGCGCAATGCCGACACGTCGATCGCGCCTTTCAGCCGCAGCACGCCCGACATGTTGTACGCCGCGCTGGCCGGATTCAAACGCCACAGAAACCACAAACGCTCCTGCGCCGGCGAAAGCGGTGCGTCGGCTGATGCATCGTCTTCATCCGGCAACGCCACCACCGGCAACTGCGCGACGTCGAAACCATGTGCTCGCAGACGCTCGCGAAACGCTCGGCGGCGCTCGGGCGGCAAGCTCGCATAACGGCACGAGATGTCGAGAAGCTCGCTTGCATCATGTGCGGGAGCGGCCGCAGCCGAAGTTTCCGCGCCGGAAGGCACCGTTTCATCCACTGCCAAAGACTTGATCAACGCATTCATTCGAGTTCTTCCAACCACGACTTCAAGGTTTGTTTGCCGACCACACCGCTCGTTGCCGCCACGCCCTGGCGCTCGGGCGAAGCGCTTGCGCCCGCCAGTTGCGAGGCCAGCGAGCGCACCGTCGGATGGGTCAGGACGAGCTTCGGCGAGAGCGACAGACCCGCGCGGCGCGCTTTCGCGATCAGCTTCAGGCTCAGGATCGAATCACCGCCGGTTTCGAAAAAGTTGTCGAGCACGCCGATGTCGTCGCGCCCCAGCACGTCGTGCCAGATCGCAAGCAACTGCGCTTCGACGGCGTTCGACGGTGCCTCGATGGTCCGCTGCTGCGGCGCTTCATCCGCCAGCGCTTCGAGCGCGGTGCGGTCCAGCTTGCCGTTCTTCGTCAGCGGCAAGTGCGCCAGCATGACGATGCGCGCGGGCACGAGCGCATCGGGCAGCAAGGTCGCGAGGGTCTGACGCAGCGTTGCACCATCCAGCGCATCGCCGCATACGTAGCCGGTCAGACGGATACGCGCGTTTTCTCCGGCGCTGTCTTCGCTGCGCGCCAGCACCGCCGCATCGCGCACGCCGGGCAAGCCGCGCAGCACCGCCGCGATTTCGCCGGGTTCGATGCGAAAGCCGCGAATCTTCACCTGATCGTCGATACGTCCCAGCCATTCGATGCGCCCCGACGCCAGACGGCGCGCCCGGTCGCCGGTGCGGTACACACGTTCGCCCGCTGTCATCGGGTCCGGCACGAACCGCTCGGCCGTGCGGCCGGGCTGGTTCAGATAGCCGCGCGCCAGCCCCGCTCCGCCGATGCATAGCTCGCCCGCCACGCCATGTGCTACCGCGTGGCCGTCGTGATCGACGATGACGAGACGCATCGCGTCGATCGGCTCATCGAGCGTCAGCGAAGCGGCTTGCACCTCGTTGGACGCGACACCCGTGATGGCGCCGACAGTCGTCTCGCTCGGCCCATAGTGATTCAGCAGCAGGCAGCGCGGCGCCAGATCCTGAATGCGACTGGCCAGCGAAACCGCTGTCGCTTCGCCGCCGACAATCAAACACCGCCGCGGTAAAACGCGTGCTGCATGCTGCGCCTGCAGCAGCGACGCGAGATGACTCGGCACGATCTTCAGCAAATCGATTTCGTACTGGCCAATGTAAGCAGCGAACCGGTCCGGATCGAAGGCGCAGTCTTCGTCGAGCGGATGAAGCGTCCAGCCTGCCCATAACGCGCCGAACAGCACCGTGTGCCCCAGATCGGCGGCGGGCGTCGAGACGTAGGCTGCGCTTCTGACAGCAGCCGGAACGCGCGCCACCAGCGAACGCGTGTAATTGAGCAACGCGCCGTGGCTGACCGTGACGCCCTTCGGCCGCCCCGTAGAACCGGACGTGTAGATCACGTACGCTGTCTGAGTGGGATGAACCGCGCGGCCGGGTTCGACCCGATCGGCGAAACCGGCGCCGTCCGCAAAATAACGCGACGGCGGCACAGTCTCGACGTGTGCCGGCATCCACGATGGACGCTCGTCGCACACGCAAAGCGACGCACCGCAATCTTCGATCTGCCAGGCAAGACGCTTCGCAGGGTGGCCCGGATCCAGCGGCACATAAGCAGCGCCGAGACGCCATGCTGCGAGAATGCCGGCCACGAGCGCCGGCCCGCGCGGCAGCAGGATCGCGACGTGAGGCTCCGCGATATCGCGCTGGCCGGACGCCGATGTCTGCGCGTCCTGCGCAGCCGCGAGCCGTCGTGCGATCTGCCCGGACCACGCCCACAGCGACGACCAGCTGATGCGCTCGCCGTTGAACACCAGCGCGTCCGTATCTCGCGTGCGATCATTCAGCGCACGCGCGGCGATCGTTTGCAGCAGCGTGGGCTCGGGTACAGAAGACACTGAAGGTACGGAAAGCGCGAGCGGTCGAGCGGCCGCTAACGTCGACGTGTCTGCCCGTTCATGCCAGCCGAGCGCGCCAAGCCGAGTCGCGGGCGAGCCGGCCAGTTGCGCGAGTACGGACTGGAACTGCTGCAACAGCGCGAAGACCCGATCGTCACCAATCACGTGACAGTCGTAGGCCAACACCACCCGCGGCTGCGGGCCCGGCGACACCACAAGGCTCAACGCAAAATGATTGCGGCCGAACGTCTCCGCGCCCTGCGCGTTCTGCGCGAGCGGCAACTCGAGATGTGCGGCCCCGCGCAGGCCATGCGGGTACTGCGTCATCCGCGGATCGATCGGATAGTTTTCGAATACCACGACCGTATCGAATAGCGCCTGCTCGGCGCCGGCTTCGCTCACGGCCTGGATCGCATCGAGCGGCAGCAGTTCGTGCTCGCGCAGGCTGCCGCTGTGACGCTGCAGCGCGCGCAGCCAATCGGCCACCGTATTCTCTGGACGAAGCTCGACACGCAGCGGCACGGTATTGATGAACAGCCCGATCGACTGTTCGATGCCATCGAGCGGTGCGGTGCGGCCGGCCGTCGTCATGCCGAACACGACGTCGCGCTTGCCGCTGTGGCGCGACAGCAGCCATGCCCACGCGCCCTGCATCAGCGTATTCAGCGTGACGCCGTGTGCCCGGGTGAAGTCGCGCAGCGCTTGCGTCAGTGTGTCGTCGAGGTCGGCGTGCTGTTCGGCATAGCGGCTCCGGCTCGCGTCCGACGTCTCGCTTGCGCGTTCAGCCTGCACTTGCGCGCGGCTTGCATAAGGCACGGGCGTGCGTTCGTCGAAGCCGGCCAGCGCATCACGCCACCACTGCTTCGATGCTTCGAACGACTGTTCCGCCAGCCAGTCGGCGTAGCGGCCGAATCCTGGCGCCGTCGCAGCATGCTGCTGCGTCACCTCGGGTTTCGCATCGTCTGGTGCGGCGAGTCGTGCGTAATCCGCTGCGACTTCGTTGAACAAGGCGGCCAGACTCCAGCCGTCCAACTGAATGTGATGGAAGCGCCACGCGAGCAGGTAGCGCTCGGCATCGGTGCGGATCAGCGCGATCCGCAAATCGGCAGCCTTCGCAAAGTCGAATCCCTGTGCGTGTTCGGTACGCCATTGCGCCACGAGCGTATCGCGCAGCGTCTGTCCATCCAGCCTGCGCCAGTCGCGATGATCGACGGCGAGCGCGGCTGACTTTCGCACGGCCTGCACGGGCACGGGCAAACCGTCCCAGTGAAAATCCGTACGCAGCATCGGATGCCGTTCAACGGCGTTCTGCCATGCCTTTTCAAACAGTTGGGGATCGCGGATTCCGTCGAGCGTGAACACGTGCTGCACGTAGTACGGATCGGCCTCTGCATGCAGCGCATGAGAGAGCATGCCGCGCTGCATCGGCGAGAGCGGATGCAGGCTTTCTATCGCGTCGGGATTGCTGAAGCAGGCTTCAATGTGTGCCGCGTTCAATGCGGCCAGCGGGCTGCGTAACGCGAGTGCCGCTGCAGCCGACGATGCATCATCGTTCGCAGCGGGCTCGCGCTCCTCACCCTGCAGGTACGTGGCGAAGCGTTGCGTCAATGCGTCCAGTTCGGCGGCATCGATACAGGCCGGATCGGCGTGCCAGTCGAACACCAGATCGCCATCGACGAGCATCGCGTCAAGCGTCAACCGAATCGTTGCGGCGTCCGGCCGGCGCGCCTGGCCCGTCATGCCGACCGGGTCCGCGGTGACCGACCAGAGCGGACGCTGCGATGCCATGCCGGCAGCCGATACGTCGCCGAGATAGTTGAATACCACTTCGGGACGCGGCAGCGCGCGTGCAGCATTGCGCAGTGTCGCGTCGGCGCTGTATTCGAGCATGCCCCAGCGCGCACCGCTCGCCGGTACGGTGGCAAGCGTCGCCGCAATATCCGCGGCACGCGCGCCGCGCGCGATCCAGAGCGGGAAGCGGCTGGTGAACCAACCCACTGTTGTCGACAGATCGACCGACGCGGCACCTGGCAATTCGACCTGCCGGCCATGTCCTTCGATCTCGACAACGATCCCTTCGCAATGCGCTTTGCTGTGCGTGTCGTTGTCGTTGCCTTCGCATAGCGTGTTAACCAGCGCGGCCAGCAGCACGTCAGGTCGACGGCGCGCTTCGTGCCATGCCGGGCTGACAATCCGGGCGACGGCTATCCGTTGACGACGATGATCCAGTTCGGTGCGCGCCGTGTCCGTTCCAATGGTCGCAACGGCTGCGGACTCGACGGCAAAACGTGCTGACGATCTGGCTGCTTGCGCTAACTGACGACGCCAGACATCGAGTTCGTCTGCAAGAACCGCTGCGGCCGTTGGTTGCTGTGCGGCACGCGCCTGCATCAGCGCCCAGGCGCCAAACGATGTCGCCCGCGACGGCGGTTCACCGTTTCGATAAAGCTGTTCAAGATCGCGAAGCAGAACGTGCCACGAGACCGCATCGACGGCGAGGTGATGAATCGCGATCAGCAGACGGTCGTGGCCCTCGCCGCGCAGTACCGCGGCGCGCAGTAGCGGACCGTCCTGCAGCGAAAGACTGCCATGCACCTGGTCGATCGTCTGCGGCGGGTCGTCCGCGCCGCTGTCTAGCAGCAGCTGTGCGGTGCGCGTTTGCCACGCCTCGGTGGATTCGATGCGCTGCTGCCATTCGCCCCCAGGTGTCTGCGTGAAGCGCAACCGCAACGCGTCGTGGCGAACAACAAGCGCATGCAGCGCAGCTTCAAGGCGTGCGGTATCGAGCGGCTCGGACAGTTGCAGCATGGCCGCCTGGTTCCAACGCGCAGGTGCGTCCGGATAGTGCTCGAAGAACCACGCCTGAATCGGCGTCAATGGCACCGACGCGGCACGCGTTTCATTAAAGAGCGCATCGCCGCGCGGCGTCGCGTCGGCACTTTCGTTCGCCAGGAGTTGCGCGAGGCTGCGCACATCGGGTGCGGCGAAGACTTGCCGCGGAGTCAGGGTCAGGCCCGCGTCTTTCGCGCGCGCCACGAGTTGCAGCGACAGGATCGAATCGCCGCCCAGTGCGAAGAAGTCGTCGTCGAGGGCACAGTCTGGTCGATGCAGCACCTCGCGATAAAGCGTCAGCAGTCGCGCCTCGCGCGGGCTCATCGCGTCAGCGATCGATGCGTCAGTAGCCGCAGCTTCCGACGGCTTCGGCAACGCGCGGCGATTGAGCTTACCGTTGGCCGTTAGCGGCAACGCGTCGAGCGGAATGAAAACACTGGGGATCATCACGGGCGGCAGCACCTCGGCCAGCACGCGCCGCAAAGCTGCCGCATCGAACGGCGCAGCATGGGCCGCGACCACGTAAGCGACCAGTTGCGTAGCGGCTTCGGCATCGGGATGGCTGGCCGGCCGATGCGCGACGACCCATGCATCGGCGATGCCAGGAGACTCGCGCAGAGCAGCCTCGATTTCGCCCGGCTCGACGCGCACGCCGCGAATCTTCAACTGCTGATCGACGCGTCCAAGGAAGTCGAAAGTACCGTCGGCGCGTTGCCGACACAGGTCGCCGGTTCGATAGAGACGGGCGCCCGGTGCGCCTGCACGATCGGGCACAAAGACGGCCGCGCTAATACCAGGCCGGCCGATATAGCCGCGTGCGAGCGTCGGCCCACCGATACATAGTTCGCCGACACCACCAACGGGAACCGCCTCGCCATGACGATCCAGCAACACCGCCTTGCGATGCGCAAGCGCGCGGCCAACCGGCACCACGCCGGATGCCGTATCGACCGCGGTGGTGATATGCGCCAAAGCGACGACAGTCGTCTCGGTCGGCCCATAGGTGTTCACGAAACGCACGTGTCCGAGCGGGCCGCCCTGCCAGCGTCCCAGCAGATCCGCCGACACCGCCTCACCGCCCACCGTGATCGTGCGCAGCAACGCAAGGCCGTCAACGTGCGTTCGGCCCGCCAGCGACGCCGTCCACTCACGCCAGTACGACGTCGGCAGATCGGCGAGCGTGACGCACTCGTCGCGCAGATACGCTTCGAGTGTCTCGGGATCCCACGATGCATCGCCGCGCATCGCCACGGCGGCGCCGACTGCGAGCGCCGGCCACAACTGTTCGATCGACGCGTCGAAGCTCAGTGTCGAGAACTGCAACACGACATCGTCGCGGCCGATTTCATGCATCGCGATGAAGTCGTCGATATGGCTTGCGAGCGCGCGATGCGAAATCGCGACGCCCTTGGGCCGGCCCGTCGAACCCGACGTGAACACGATGTAGGCAAGTTGATCCGGATGCACACGTGCGCCAGCGTTGGCGTCAACGTTCACAGCCGAGGCGGTTGCGGCGTCGCTCACCAGAATCAGCATGCGACCGGCCAGCGCGGCAGCATGCCGTTGTGCATGAGCTTGATCGGTAATCACGATACGCACGCGGGCATCGTCGAGCATGTGTGCGATCCGTTCGGCAGGATACGCGGCGTCGAGCGGCACGTAGCACGCACCGCTTTGCATCGTGCCGAGCATCGCGGCGACCAGCGCCGGTGTGCGGCCCAACAGAATGGCGACCGATTCGTCGGCGTGGGCACCGGCTGCGCGCAGCGCACCCGCGAGTTGCCCGGCGCGCACCGCCAGTTGCGCATAGCTGACCGACTCGCCGTCGCAGCGCAGTGCGGTTGCGTGCGGCGTTTCGCGCACCTGACGTTCGATGCGCGCGGTCAGCGACAGAAAGGCCGTCGCGCGTTCAGGCTGTTCGTCCAGCAATGCAGTCGCGCGGTCGACCCGCCACTGCGCGATCTCCATCGACGGGTTCGCCGTGATCTGTTCGAGCAGCCCGACATAACGGCGCGCAAAGGCATCGATCGTGGCCGCATCGAAGCGGCACGCGAGATAGCTGAAAGACAACGACACACCGTCGCGCGCCGCCGTCACGTCAAGCGACAGTTCGAACGGCACGTCACGCGCACGCAGATCGAGATCACTCAAGGCGAGACCAATCGGCGCAACGGCATCCTGCAGCACCGCTTCCTCGAGGTTGAACATGATCTCGAACAGCGGCCCACGGTCGCGCAATGCATCGCTGACTCGCGGGAACGGCACATCGGCGTGCCGGCGCGCCGCGAGCAGGCTGTCCTGCACCGCATCGACCAGCGACGCAAACGGCTTGGCACGCTCGACTTGCGCACGCACCACCGTTGTATTGACGAAGTAACCGACCACGTTCTCGAACGCGAGTTCGCGGCGGTTCGATACGGGCACGCCAATCCGGATATCGGACTGGTTCGAATAACGCTCGATTGCAACCGCGAACGCGCTGAGCAGCACGGTGAACAGCGTCGTGCCTTCGTCGTTGGCAAACTCGCGCAGCGCTACGCCCAGTTGCGCCGGCAAATCAATACGCAAACGGTTGCCCTGTGCATGGCCCTGGCGCGGCAATGCGTGCTGCGAGCGATCGGCGGCCAAGCGCGCGGCGGGACCCGCATCGCCTAGCGCTTCGCGCCAGAAGTCAAGTTGCCGACGTTCGGCGTCCGATGCGGCGAATGCATTTTGCTGCGCACAGTAGTCGGCATAGGTCGCCGTCAGCGTTTCAAGCTCGCCGTCTGACGTGTACAGACGCATCAGGTCGCGCATGATCACCGCGCAAGAATGCGCATCCGCGATGATGTGATGAAGCGATAGCACGAGGGCATGCGAGCCCTTTACGCCGCGTACAAGATGCGCGCGGAACAGCGGGCCATGCTCCAGATCGAACGGCGCATCGATCAGGGTCTGGATACGGTCGGTCGTATCGTCGCGGGCATCCGTATCGATGATCTCGAGTTGTGCCGCGTGTGCGTCGAATGCGGCCCGCGGGTTTGCGCCGTCCAGCCGCACGCGCATCGTCAGTTGCGGATGACGCTGTACCAGTGCCGAGACAGCATCGCTCAATCTCGCCACGTCGAGCGCGCCGTCGATCCGGAACGCACCCGACACGTTGTACGCCGAACTGCTGGGCGCCTCGCGCCACAGGTACCACAGCGCACGCTGTCCGGCGGACAGCGCCGAGGCATCGACGGCAGCCGCGCGGCCGACCGGCGACGTGCGTTCAGCGGTAGCCACTTCATGCGAGGTCTGGTCGAGCCAGGCAGCCTGCGAAACGATCGAGCGCTGCATGAAAACGAAATCGAGCGGCATGTCGCGTTCAAACGCGGCACGGATGCGCGCGACCAGCGCGGTCGCCGTGATCGACTGGCCGCCGAGCGCGAAGAAGTCGGCGTCGCAGGACAAGGTGGCGTCGTCGAACACGGTTTGCCAGATCGACAGCAATGCCGCTTCAGTCGGCGTCGCAGCCTCCCGGCGCACATCGCTCTGCACAAGCGCACCGGTCTCGCCGCGCGAGTAGCGTGCGAAGAGCTCGAGCGTCTGCTCGCGCCAGCCTTGTACGCAGGCGCTGCGTCTCAGCTTGCCACTCGAGGTGCGCGGCAGCGTGCCCGGTTTCAGGATCGCGATGGCGGCGACGGATTCGCGATGCGCGTCGACGATGGCCGCTTCGATCTGCGCAAACAGCGCGGTTTCGTCGAGATCGCGCGCGGTGACGCGTGAAATCTCCGCGGCGATGCCGATACCCTCACCGTCCTTGCCCTGCGCAACCGCGAACGCCGCAATACGCCCGGGACGCAGCGCCGCGACGCGGGCGGCCAGCGTCGCCTCGATATCCTGCGGGTAAAGATTCTGCCCGCGCACGATGATCAGATCTTTCACGCGACCGTTCACATACAGGCGCTCGTCCGACATGAAGCCGAGGTCGCCTGTACGCAGCCAGCGCTGCTCGCCGTTCGCATCGTTGACGAACGTCTCGGCGCTCGCCTGCGGATTGTTCCAATAGCCTTGCGCGACGCTCGGGCCGCCAAACCAGATTTCGCCGATGCGGCCGCTCTCGAGATCCCCGCCCGTTTGCGGATCGACGATACGCACCGTGTGATGCGCCTGTACTCGCCCGCCTTCGACAAGGCGCGTGGCGTCGGCCAGCGACGCTGCATTGCTGGCATTGGCCCGCGCGGCGTGTCCCGCTGCCAGCGCATCGCGTTCAGCGTCGAACACCACATAGCCCTGCCCGGCATCGACGCCGCTCACCAGCAGCGTCGCTTCCGCGAGCCCATAGCAGGGATACAGCGCGGTCGCGGCGAGCTTCGCTTCAGCGCCAATGTGTGCAAACGCCTCCAGCGTCGCGGCACGAATCGGTTCCGCGCCGCAGAATGCGACGCGCCACGACGACAGGTCCACGCCGTTCAACTGGTCGGCGCGGACGCGCTCGGCGCACAGTTGATACGCGAAGTTCGGACCACCGCTCACGGTTGCGCGATAACGCGACACGGCCTGCAGCCAGCGCGCCGGCCGCTCGAGAAAATGAGCGGGCGACATCAGCACTACCGGAAAGCCGACGAAGAGCGGCGCCAGCAGCCCGCCGATCAGACCCATGTCGTGATACAGCGGCAGCCAGCTCACCATGATGTCGTCCGCGCTGAAGGCCATTGCCTCGCGGATGGCGATTTCATTGGCGCTCACGTTGCCGTGGCTCACCATCACGCCCTTCGGCGCGGCCGTCGAACCCGAGGTGTACTGCAGGAACGCGAGATCGTCGGCGGCGGGCGGCTGGACGGTAAAACCACCGGCGGCGCCCTGCTGCACCGTGTCCACCAGCAGCGTCGTGCAACGCGTCGCCAACGAATCCGCGCTATCGGCGAGATTCGACAGCAGCGCCTCGTGCGCGCGATCGGTGAGGATCACGCGTGGCTCGCAGTCGTCGAACATCGCGCGCACCCGCTGCAGATGCTGCGGATTCGACGACTCGGGCGGATAGGCGGGCACCGCGATCACGCCGGCGTACAGACAGCCGAGAAAGCCAGCGACGTAATCGAGACCGGTGGGCAGAAGCAGGATGGCGCGGTCGCCGCGCTGCGCGTCGCGCGACAGACGCTCGGCGCAGGTCAGCGCGCGGCGATGCAACTGCCCGTAAGTGAGAACCTGTTCGTCGCGCTCGCCGTCCGCGAGAAAACGCACGGCGATGCGGTCCGGTTGCGTGGCGACGTGGCGCAGCATCGTGCTGACGAGATCCTGCGCGGCCTCGGCAGGTGCGGACACGGATGCCGGTATGGGTTCGGACATGCTTGCGGAAGCGTGCGCAGCATCGGCCAGAACGCGCCTGCTGCGCTTGAGGAATGGGCAGCGGTCACCGGCGGGCGTGTTCTCGTCGGTGAGGAAATACTGCTTCCACTCGAGATTGCCCGGGTCGCCGTAAAAGCCGAGGTCCGGATGTGCCGACACGCCGTCCCAGGTTTCGAGCCGCTTGCGCACCTGATTGCGCGCCTCACGGCCGATCACCTTGTTCGTGATCGTATCGACGAACACGCTGCGCGGCTGGAACAGCAAGACCATCCCGGGGCCGAGATTGCGGCTGTGACGCGTATGGAACGACGGGCACGCACAGACGACGAACATTTCCACGCCCGCGAACGAGAACTCCCAGTCTTCATGCGAGGGTTCGGGCTGCGCGTCGGCGTTCGGATCGGGGTCGACGTTATGCAGCGTTTGCAGAGCGTTCCAGAACAGCGCGTGGTAGGCGTCGTGCGAAAGCGGCTCGGCGTCCGGCTCGAAGAACACCGCGATGTTGTTCTTGCGATACTCGGGGCGCGAGGCCAGCTCGGCGAAGGTCTGCATCGTCGCCGGCAGCTCCGAGATGTCCTTGCCGTTGACGAACGCATAGAACATCTCGCCGCGCCGTTCGGCCATGGTGCCGAAAAAGCACGGATAACCGGGGTCCATCACCTGCGTGCGCATCGTCTCGTACGACGCATCGAGCCACGCAGGCAATGTCACGCTTGCGCCCGTCTTCCTGCCTTCGATCACGCGGCTTGTCCAGTCGCCGGCGACGAAGCCCGCGTCGATACCGCGTTCGGCGTTGTCACCTGCTACCGATTTGTCTACTTGCATTTCCTTCCTCGTGTTCCGAAAACGCCGACGCGCCCGCACGGCCCCAAGGGCCGTACAAGGAGTGCGTCAGGACGTACCGATGCCGCTGTGCAGACGAACGACTGCTGTCCGCATGCGTACGGCGGGAATATTCGAGTGGGGAGACTCGGCGTCCTTCTGTGGGACGCCTGAAATGCGTGAACTGCGCTACTTACTGCGTCGTCACTGCGTGTTGTCACGCGGTGGTGTCGCTATGGCGTTGCGAGCCGCAGCGTCGTGAACTGCGCGATGTATCAGCGCGCAGGCGCCGAATCGAGTTCGGCGGTCAGGGCCTGAACCCAGTCGTCGGGAATGATGGGCTGGTGATACGTGCACTCGCCCGATACGACGGTCGAACCATGCAGACGCCCATCGGGAATCAGCACCATGTCGCCGCGATTCATCTTGAGCTGCATGCCGACGTTGCCCCAGAACAGCATCTCGCCTTCTTCGATCGTGACGAGACGGTGGTCGTTATGCACGTGCGTCGTCGAACACATTTCGTGCGGCTCGACGAACGTCTCACGGTCGATGTTGGGACATTCGGCGTCGATGCGCGTACTGATCTGCCGTGCAAAACCGCAATAGCGCTCGATCGCGGACAGCCAGCGCAATTGTTCGCCAAGATCCCAGCGGCCACGCTCGGCGAGTTTGTCGCCGGCGTCGAGTCCCTGCAAGGCCTGCGCGTAGGCCAGCGGTCCGTGATGCTCGGCGACATGGGCAAGCGCGCGCTCGGCACGCGACACCAGTTCTGCCTTGAGCGCACCGGCGTCGGCCGGACGTTTGCCGGCGGGCTGCAGATGCACGCACGCACGTTCGAGCGCGAGCCCGAACGCAAGCCATTCCGCCTGCGCGGCGAAGGCCGCGCCGGAGAACGCAAACGCGCTGGACGGACGGCGGCCCAGCGCGCTCAGCAGATTGCATTTCGCGATGCTGGTCGGCAGATAGAACTGCCAGTACGCATGCTGCTGGCCGGTCACGCCGCAGGCCGCCGCGACGCGCTCGAGCAAGCCGTCGTCCGGAAACCCGCCATGCAGAACGGGTTGCGCGTCGTGCGGCAGCGTGGCGAAGAAGCCGCTCGCGTTCGCTTGTGCAAGCGTGCGGCGCTTGGTCGGCGCCAGTGCCCAGCGCTGAACCATAATGAAGCGCAGGCCCTCTTCGAGGTAGTCGTTGCGCATCAGCCGCTCGAACACCCCGCTCCAGAACGACAGTTCTGCATCGACAATGCGGCCCAACTGCTCACCGGCCGCCGTGAGACCGCGCGACGGATCGGCGTCGGTGCTCAGATAAGAAAACGCATACGCCTCGAGAAACGGCGCAATCTGCGCGCCGAGGGTTCGAACGTCGTCGCGATAAAAATCCGCGAAACGCTGCCAGTCTTCGGGCTCGCAGCCTTGCGGCGCGCGCAGCACGTCGAGCTCGTAGATCGACAGCAGCGTGCGGTTCGACGCGAGCGCCGGCAGACGGCTCACGTTATCGGCGCGCACCGGCTTCATGAATTTGAGGAATTCGAAATCTTCCGGCCGCAACGGCCGCCGATGGAAGTCGTCGTTCAGCACAAGTTCTTCGACGCTCGCGCTGCGGAACGCGTGGGCCTGCGCGAACTGCTTGATCAGCGAGACATAGTGCGCGCTCTGACCGGCGAATGGAGTGAAGTCAAACAGGGGTGGCAAAGCTTGCGTCATGATCGGAAAATCCTGTCAGTTGCTGGAACCGGGTTTGAAGAAAACGGCAACGGCAAGGGGCAAACGTTGGCGTTTGCAAGATGAAGTGTTGGCGCCCGTCATGCGGCCATCGCGACCAGCACGCGGCGCTTGCCTTCGAACGGTGCACGTCCGTGCGACATCAATACGTTGTCGAGAATCAGCAGGTCGGCGGCATGCCAGTCGAATGACAAAGTAGTGTTGCGATACACGGCGCGAATCTCGTCGAGCATGAGTGGGTCGATCGGCGTGCCATCGCCGAAATAGGTATTGCGCGGCAGCGAGGCCTCGTCGACGAGTTCGAGCAGCGCCTCGCGGGTGTCTTCGGGCAGATTCGTCACGTGGAAAAGATGCGCCTGGTTGAACCAGACGGTCTCACCCGTCACGGGATGACGCCACTCCGACTGACAGATCTGGCGCGTGCGCAGCGCTTCGCCGTCGTCGAGCCATTCGAAGCCGATGTCACGCGCGCGGCAGAAACGTTCGACAGCGGCGTGATCGTCGGTGCCGAATACCTGCTGCCAGGGCACGTCGAGACCATTGCCGAAGTTGCGCACATACATGATTTTCCGGTCGTCGAAGCGCCGCCGCAGCGACGCATCGAGCCGCCGGTAAACTTCGCGGCTATCCGCAACCGGCGTCTGGCCGCGACGCGTGGCAGGGGTCTCGCAGTAGAACAGAATGCGCGACGGCCACTGTGTCGTGTACGACTGTTCGTTGTGCTGCTCGATCCACTGGCTCGCCGGATACTCGGTCGACGAAAACACGGCCTTGTCGACATGAGTACGCGGCGAGGAGCCGAATTCGTAGGCCTCGAGCGGCTCGCCAAGCAACGCTGCGACCCGCTGCAGCCCGTCCGCGCCCAACGCATCGAAGCCGCGCAGCAACACGCCGCCCGTGTCCAGCAGCGCAGGCGTCAGCGAAGGAATCAGCGCATCGATCGACTCGCCTGCCCGCGCGTGAATCACGCGCAGGCGTGAACCGTTCTGCTCGATCAGGTCGCCGCTTACATGCAGTACGTCACGATTCATCAAAGCGTCCATGACTCACCTTCGACGGGTGCGCGCAATCGCTCGCGTGCGGCGGACAGCTCGCCGAGCACGGCGTCGATCACCGCATGGGCAGATTGCTCAAGGTAGAAATGGCCGCCCGGAAACATCCGGCGGCTGAAGGCCGCGCGCGTAACGTCGGCCCATGCGTCGAGCGCATTCGGGTTTTGCGACACCAGATCGTCGACGCCGCCAAACGCGCTCACGCTGCAATCGAGCGGCGCGCGATGCGGGTCCGCAACATAGGTGCCGCAGAGGTCGAAATCGGTACGCAGCGTGGGCAGCGCGAACTCCATGAAATCGCGGTCTTCGAGCAGTTCAGCGGGCGTGCCGCCCAGCCGGCGCAACTCGTCGACCATTGCATCGGCGGCGCAGTCACGCCAGCGCGTATCGATTTCCCGCTGCGACGGCGCCTTGCAGGCCGACACGCCGAGCCACACGGGCGAACGCCCGCCTCTCTCGCGCAACCGATGCGCCAGCTCGTAACCGGCCAGCGCGCCCATGCTGTGGCCAAAGATCGCGATATCGGTGGATGCGGCCGTGCGCGGCAACGCCTCGACGAGTGCATCGACAAGCGCCGGCCACGATCTGGCTGCGGGCGTCGAACGTCGATTGCCGTGCCCGGGCGGATCGATCGGGCATAGCGTGATCCATGACGGCATCCGCGCCGCCCAATTGCGGTAAATCGCGCAACTGCCGCCGGCATACGGCAAACAGACCAGCGTGATCGGTGTGGACATGGGTCGCTCACGCCTCTCGCGTCAGGACTGAGCCGTTGTTGCACCTGCGGCGCCGGCGACGTCGGCGTCCATTGCCTGGCGCAAGCTCAGCGGACGCATATCGGTCCACACCTGATCGATCCAGGCGAGGCACTCCTCCTTCTTTCCCTGTTTGCCGGCGAGCCGCCAGCCTGCGGGCACGTCCTTGTAATCCGGCCAGATCGAATACTGCTCTTCGTGGTTGATTACAACGTTGAAGGTGGTGTTCTCATCGCCCCAGCTCATCTCGCGCTCCTTTTGCAAATGCGAATCATTATTATTCAACATTTTTGATACGAGGTGCAAATGAATTTTTCATTTCCTTATCTTCAGCAAGAGAATGCGTGGGAAAACCGTGAGCAATGCAGAATGGTTTGACATGCAATCCGCATCAATCGCCCGACAGATAAGGTGCCAAGGCGATTCGGCATCCTTAACGTAGATGACGTGCCGCGCAGGATCGAGCGTACTTACAGGGCGAAGATAGTGGTGGTTGCTTGTGTTCGATCGGGCTGCGGCGCGACGGAAGGCGATACGTACCCGCATGGCCTCCGACCCCGCCCTGCGCAAAGCCTATTGCGCAAACGCATTCGTACTGCGGGAGCGCAGTCGAAGGGAGAGAAATGAGGTGCGGCAAGAGAGGAAAGAAAGGGGAAGGACCGGAATGAGAAAAGCCCCGTAAGTCGCTAGACTTACGGGGCTTTCTTTACTCAAACTCCTGGCGGAGACGGAGGGATTCGAACCCTCGATCCAGGTTTTGGCCCAGATGCTCCCTTAGCAGGGGAGTGCCTTCGACCTCTCGGCCACGTCTCCCAAACTTTCGGTTGCGCAGGGAGTCAGCGCAACGAAGCCAAGATAATAGCGGGCCGAACCGCGAAGGTCAATGTCTACCGCACATTTTTTGTGCCAGTTTTGTCATCGACGACGCAATTAATGGACTGACCTGCGTCACATGAGCCGCGCACACGGCCATGCAAAAAAGACGAGGCGCTCTGTTCGTCCAGCTCGGCGCCCCCCCGTGCAGCAATTACGCCTGATCCAGTTCGAACGCCTTATGCAGCGCGCGCACGGCGAGCTCCATGTACTTCTCGTCGATCAGCACCGAAATCTTGATTTCGGAGGTCGAGATCATCTGGATGTTGATGCCCTCTTCCGACAGCGTGCGGAACATCGTGCTCGCGATACCCACGTGCGAACGCATGCCGACGCCGACCACCGAGACCTTCGACACCTTCGGATCGCCCAGCACCTGTTCGGCCTGCACATGGCCCTTCACCTGGCCGGTGAGGATGTCCATGGCGCGCTGATAATCGCCGCGGCCGACCGTGAACGTGAAGGCCGTTTTGCCCTCGACGCTCTGGTTCTGGATGATCATGTCGACGTCGATATTCGCGTCCGCCACCGGGCCGAGAATCTGATATGCGATGCCCGGCTTGTCGGGTACACCCATCACGGCGATACGAGCTTCATCGCGCTGGAACGCGATACCCGAGATGACTGCTTTTTCCATGGTCTCGTCTTCTTCAAAAGTAATCAGGGTGCCCGACTTCATTTCAGTGTCGAGCGGGATCAGCGGATCGGTCAGGCTCGACAGCACGCGCGTCTTCACCTGATATTTGCCGGCGAATTCCACCGAGCGGATCTGCAGCACCTTGGAACCCAGGCTTGCCATTTCCAGCATTTCTTCGAACGTCACACGATCGAGGCGGCGTGCACCATCCACCACGCGCGGGTCCGTCGTGTAGACGCCGTCGACGTCCGTGTAAATCAGGCACTCGTCAGCCTTCAATGCGGCAGCGACTGCAACAGCCGACGTATCCGAACCGCCGCGGCCGAGCGTGGTGACGTGGCCGTCAGGATCGATACCCTGGAAGCCCGTGATCACCACCACTTTGCCCGCTTCGAGATCGCGCAGCACGCGCTCGCCGTCGATTTCGCTGATGCGCGCTTTCGTGAATGCGCTATCCGTTTTGACCGGCACTTGCCAGCCGGCATAGCTGACCGCGTCGACGCCGGCTTCCTGCAGCGCGATGGCGAGCAGCCCCGAGCTGACCTGCTCGCCGGTAGCGGCAATCATGTCGAGTTCGCGCGGGCTCGGCTGGCTCGTGATTTCTTTCGCGAGGCCGAGCAAGCGGTTGGTTTCGCCGGACATTGCCGACGGCACGACGACCATCTTGTGGCCCGCCTTGTGCCATTTCGCGACGCGCTTGGCGACGTTCTTGATGCGCTCGACCGAGCCCATCGAGGTGCCGCCGTATTTATGTACGATGAGTGCCATTGTCGTTCTGAACTGAAGGAGAAAACGCGCTGGCGCGCTGGAGACGACCGCACAAAAGCACAGGAGCGCAACGTCTTGTGAACGACGGCAAAGTGTGTGGCGGCGTAGATGCAGCGCGCGTGTAACACGCGCGGATTTGCCCGGGAATGATCGCTAGTGGCTTACCGGAAACGACGGATCACGCACGGAAACCGCAAAAGCGACGGCGAAATCGGGTCGGGCAAACAAGCTAAATTACCCGATCGAGCGCAAAAAGACAAGCCGAAATGGCCGTTGAATGGCCCCTATTCGTGACTGAAAAAGCTTGTCTGGTGCGGTTTTGCGCCCTGCTTTCATGCCCTATTCCGGGGATTTGCTGAATGGATAAGCCGAGTGTCCGACCGGACGGTCAGGCGATCAGCAGATCGTCGCGCCAGATGATCCGGACGCGCTGACCGGCCGCATCGACCTGTTCGGGCAAGGCTGCGCGGTTCAGGCCGAGCAAGGGCACGAACAGCAAATCGCCGCCTACATAAAGCAGCGGCACGTCGCGCTTCCATGCCGGAATGCCGCGCTCCTGGAAGAGGTTTTTCAGCGTGCGGCTCGGGCTGCCCGGTGCGGCGCTCATGCGCATCCGTTCGCCGCCACTGCGCGAACGTGCGCTTAGCAAGGCCCGACGTAGGACGCTGACGGGAAGCGTATCGGGATCGTCTGACGCTGCATCGGCATTGCCGGCGGCATCGCCATCGGCAGCGGAATCGACATCAGAAGCAACCGCGCCAGCAACGGCGACAAACACAAAAGTGCCCCGCCATTGCGGCAAACGCCAGATCGCTTCACCCTGCCATGCGAGTTCGCTGACTGCGCGCTCAGCGAGCGCGGTTTCGTCGGCAGGTTCGCTGCTTTCGCCCGCTTCCCAGTAGATCAACCCGCGATAACTACGCAACGCCTGCCCTGCATGATCGATACGCAGGCTATGGCCCTCGCCTGCTTGCCCCACTTCGCGCAACTGCCGCAAAGCGTCGGTGAGACGCGCGGTCGATGCCGCAACGAGACCCAGCGTGCGCATCCAGTAGCGCAGCAGGTTGAGCGCGCGATCGTCGTCGAGGGCGAGCAGTGCGTCATGCGATAGCGCACGGCCGTCATCGCGCGCGGCTTCGTTTAGATCGATGCGCGCGAGATTGTCGAGCAGACGCTGTGCCGATGCCGCATGCGCGGCCGTGCGCGCGAGCGCGTCGCGAAAACCAGGAAAGTGGACGGCCAGCGCCGGTGTCACCTCGCGACGCAATGCGTTGCGCGCGTAACGTGTGTCCGCGTTCGATTCATCGTCGATCCAGCGCAGATCCCGAGCGCTCGCATACTGCTCGAGTTGCGCTCGCAGCAGATGCAGCAAAGGCCTCACGCGCACTGCGGAAGCGCCTGCCGGCAAGTACTCGGGCGCCATCGCCGCAAGTCCCGCGAGGCCTGCGCCGCGCAGCAGTTGCAGCAGCACCGTCTCCGCCTGGTCGTCCGCATGTTGCGCGAGCCATAGCGTGTGAACGGCGCGCGTTGCGCACATGGCGTCCAGCGCGCGGTAACGCGCATCGCGCGCCGCGGCCTCGACGCTCACACCTGCGTCACGCGGCACCTCGACACGCTGTGCCGCGAATTCAACGCCACGTTCCTGCGCAAAAGCGTCGCAATGCGCGAGCCACTCGTCGGCATGCGCACTGAGGCCATGATGCACATGCAGTGCAACACAACGCGACGCCCCCGCGACACGCACCACCGCATCGAGCAGCACACTCGAATCGACGCCGCCGCTGAAAGCCACCGCAATGCGCGCATCCGCGGGCAACGCGGAAAGCGCAACGCCGACCGCCTCGAGAACGAGGCGGTCGGCGTGCGAATCTGCGGTGGGAGTCACGTCGCTAGCGCGTTACGCGCTGAAGGACGAAAGAAAACGCGCGCGGGCTTACGCACCCGGCGTCGTTTCCTTGAACTTGCCGTACGACATCAACCGTTCGAAACGGCGTTGACGCAGGTCGTTGATGCTCATGCCCTGGAACTGGCGCAGCGAGTCGGCGAGCGCACGGCGCAGCATGGCGGCCATGCCCTTCGGATCACGATGCGCGCCGCCGAGCGGCTCATTGACGATCTTGTCGATCAGGCCGAGCGCCTTAAGACGATGCGCGGTCAGGCCGAGCGCTTCCGCGGCTTCCGGCGCTTTCGCGGCGCTCTTCCACAGGATCGACGCGCACCCTTCCGGCGAAATCACCGAATAGGTCGAGAACTGCAGCATCAGCACGCTGTCACCGACGGCAATCGCGAGCGCGCCGCCCGAACCGCCTTCACCGATGATCGTAGCGATCAGCGGCGTCTTGAGTTCAGCCATCACGTACAGATTGCGGCCGATCGCTTCGGACTGGCCACGCTCTTCCGCGCCGATACCCGGGTAAGCACCCGGCGTATCGATGAACGTGAAAATCGGCAAGCCGAACTTCTCAGCGAGACGCATCAGGCGCTCGGCCTTGCGATAGCCTTCCGGACGCGGCATGCCGAAGTTGCGCAGCGCGCGCTCCTTCGTGTCACGCCCCTTCTGATGGCCGATCACCATGCAAGCCTGGCCGTTGAAACGCGCGAGGCCGCCGACGATCGACAGGTCGTCCGCGTAGTTGCGGTCGCCGTGCAGCTCGTGGAAATCGGTGAACAGCTCGTTCACGTAATCGAACGTGTACGGGCGTTGGGGATGTCGAGCAATTTGCGAAACCTGCCATGGGGTGAGGTTCGCGTACAGATCTTTGGTGAGCTGTTGACTCTTCTTGGACAGCCGCTCGATCTCTTCCGAAATATCGACGGCCGAATCGTCCTGCACGAAGCGCAATTCTTCGATCTTCGCTTCGAGTTCAGCGATCGGCTGTTCGAAATCCAGAAAGGTGGTCTTCATTGGTTGTAATCCTTGGACTTACCGGCAGCGCGTATTCTAACCGCGCTCGCCGATGTCAAAACCATCTCGCAACTATCAATTTTTAACAATCGATAGTTTTTTGAAACGGCATCGCTTCTTTTTCTTCAGTAGTCGACCGGCAACGGATCGAGACTACGCCACATATACCAGGTGGCGACAGTGCGCCACGGCTCCCAGTTTGCCGCAACCTCACGCGCTTCACTGCGCGTAACCGGTTCGCCGCTGAAGTAATTGACGCTGATCGCGCGGATCAGGCCGAGATCGTCGAGCGGCAGGACGTCCGGGCGCGACAGATTGAAGATCAGGAACATTTCCGCGGTCCAGCGGCCAATGCCGCGGATCTGCGTGAGTTCGGCGATCACCGCCTCGTCGTCCATCGAGGTCCACTTGCCGACATGCAACGCGCCCGACACGAAGTGCTGAGCGAGATCGAGCACGTATTCGGCCTTGCGCTTGGACAAGCCGCACGCAGTCAGCTTGTCCTGACCGAGTTTGATGAACTGCTGCGGCACGAGCTTCGGGCACGCTGCCTCGACTTTCGCCCAGACCGCCTGCGCGGACGCTACCGAAATCTGCTGCCCGACCACCGAACGCGCGAGCGTGACGAACGGATCGCCACGGCTTAGCAGATGCACCGGGCCGAACTTCGGAATCAGTTTCTTCAGGATGCGGTCGCGCTTGACGAGGTCCGCGCACGCCTTGTCCCAATACGCCGGACGGGTGACTTCAGGCGTGAGGCCGCCGATCTGCACCGGCACCGCGAGTTCAGCAACATCGGCTGCTTCGCCACCCGCACTCGATGACGCACGCGTCTTGCGAACGACTTCGCCTTCGTGTCCGTCGTTCGTAACGCGCGCGAGTTCCTGCACGTCGCCGGCGAGTTCGGCAGGCAACGCGCCATTGCTTTTTGCACGCGAAGTTTTGGCGCGTGTCGAAACAGGCGCGTGCGCCGACGAACCGTTCAGCGCGCGCTTGACGGTGGCCTTCTTCGCCGCTCCGGTCGTTGCCGCTGCACGCACGCCAGCCTTCGGCGCCGCCCCGGCGGCTTTCGATGATGCATTCTTTACCGCGCTGCCGCCCGCACGAGCCGACGTTCGTGTCGACTTTACCGCGGTTGCTGCGTTTGTTTGAGACGTGGCTCGTTTAGCCGGCGTCTTCGTGGCCGTTGCCATCCTGCCTCCTGCCTGGCGAGTCGATCAGAGCGAAGTACGAGGTGCGCTCACACGCGCCGCCACTCGGTCAACCCGCCGGGTTTGTCTTCAAGTGCAACGCCGGCCTCGAGCAATTCGGCCCGGATCCGGTCTGCTGCTGCATAGTCTTTCGCCTGCTTGGCGGCCACGCGCGCGGCGATCTTCGCTTCGATCGCGGCGGCGTCGAGCGCGCTTTCCGCGGCGGCGCCCGCAGCCTGCTGCAGGTATGCACGCGGCTCCCGGCCGAGCAAGCCGATCACGGCGCCCAGCGAGCGCAATTGACGGGCCAGCGCGGGGTCGCGCGTGCGGTTCACTTCAGTTGCCAACTCGAACAACACCGACACTGCAACCGGCGTGTTGAAGTCGTCGTTCATTGCTGCCTGGAAACGTTCCGCATGCGCTTCATTCCAGTCGAGCTCCGCGCCGTCCGGCGTGACGTCTTTCAGCGCGGTGTACAAACGCGTCAGCGCACTGCGGGCGTCGTCGATGTGCACGTCGCTGTAATTTAACGGCGAACGGTAATGCGCGCGCGCGATAAAAAAGCGCACGACTTCGGCATCGTACTGCGCCAATACTTCGCGAATCGTAAAGAAGTTATTCAACGACTTCGACATCTTCTCATTGTCGATCTGTACGTAGCCGTTGTGCATCCAGTAATTGACGAAGGTTTGTCCGGTCGCAGCTTCGCTCTGCGCAATCTCGTTCTCGTGGTGCGGAAACTGCAGGTCCTGACCGCCGCCGTGAATGTCGAAATGCTCGCCGAGCAACGTGCAGCCCATCGCCGAGCATTCGATATGCCAGCCGGGGCGGCCGCGCCCGTACTTCGACTCCCAGCCGGTATCGGCCGGTTCGTCCGGCTTCGCCTGCTTCCACAGCACGAAGTCGAGCGGGTCCTGCTTCGCGTCGTTCGCGGCGACGCGTTCGCCGGCGCGCAGATCTTCGAGCGACTTGCCCGACAGCTTGCCGTAGCCCACGAACTTGCGCACCGCATAGTTCACGTCGCCGTCGCCCGCCTGATAGGCGTAACCGTTCGCCTCGAGCTTCTCGATCATGCCGAGCATCTGCGGGATGAAATCGGTGGCGCGCGGTTCCAGATCGGGCCGCTCGATGCCGAGCGCGTCCGCATCTTCATGCAAAGCGTTGATGAAGCGATCGGTCAAGGATTTGATCGTTTCGCCGTTCTCCACTGCGCGCCGGATGATCTTGTCGTCGATATCCGTGATGTTGCGCACGTAGGTGACGTCGTAACCGAGCGTGCGCAACCACCGCTGCACGATGTCGAACACGACCATCACCCGCGCATGACCGACGTGACAATAGTCGTACACGGTCATCCCGCAGACGTACATCCGCACGACGCCATCTTGCAGCGGCACGAAAGTTTGCTTGTCACGCGCGAGCGTGTTGTAGATGCGCAGTGATTCCATAGAGAACGGTGCGTGGGCCGAAAGAAATCCGCAATGTGTTCGTGCTGTTTCGTGCATGAGGCGCCCCGCGAAAAGGCGGCGGGCGCGTTCTGTACTGCCGCTTTGCACTACCGCTTGCACAACCGCTTGCACAACAACACGCACAGCAGCAAACCGGTGCACCTGGTGCGGCGGTCAGGCTGCGTTCAAGGCGGAGACGACCACGAGTGGCGAAAAGACAGTTTGCGGTTCGACGGAACGCGCAGACCTTTTGTTAGAATGGGTCGGAGTATAACATCCAGACCCGAGCCTATGAAACCTTCCAGCGGCCGCGCGCGCAGCGCTGCGACCCTCGCCGCGACGGCATTCTGCGCCATCGCCCTCACGGTCTTGCCGGGTGCTGCCGCGTACGCGCAGAAAGGCGCCGCGACCCTGCCGCAGGGCCCCGCCGTGCGTGACAACACGCCGGAGATCGACGCGTCGATTGCGCAGAAGAACTGGGAAGCCTCACTCACCCAGCTCGACGCGCGCATCGCCTCGAATCCGCACGACGCGCAAGCCAAGTTCAAGCGCGCCACGGTGCTGGCCCACCTGAATCGCGACGACGAAGCCATCACCGCGTTCACCGAACTCACGCAGTTGTATCCGGAACTGCCCGAACCGTATAACAACTTGGCCGCGCTCTACGCGAAGCACGGCCGTTATGCCGAGGCACGCGCCGCGCTCGAAACCGCGACCAAGGTGAATCCGAGCTACGGTCTCGCGTACGAGAATCTCGGCGATCTGTATCTGCGCATGGCCGACGCGGCCTACCGTCGCGCGCAGGGCCTCGGCAAAGCGAGCGCCACCACCGCACAGCGCCTAGCCGACATCCAGAAGATCGTTTCGCCGCCCAAGAGCACCGCGCCGGCGAAAAAAGCCGCGGCACCTGCCGAGGCCAGCGCCGCGCGCTCCACCGCGGACATGACACAAACGCCGAGCTTCCAGTTTGGAGGCGCAAACGGCTCGCTCGCCATGCCGCCCTACATGGCGCCGTCGCAGTAACACCGTCACCGTTTTCCGCAACACGTTTTTTCCAACCCTGAGGATCTTCATGAAATGGTTGATGTTGGCGCTCGGCAGCGCCGCCCTGATCGCAAACGCTCCCGCCTTTGCCCAGTCCGGTTCGCAGGCCGCGCATCCGTCCGTCCTCTTCAAGACCACGGAAGGCGACATCCGCGTCGAGTTGTATCCTGAGAAGGCGCCGAAAACGGTTGCCAACTTCCTCGACTACGTGAAGTCCGGCCAGTACAGCGGCACGATTTTCCATCGCGTGATTCGCGGCTTCATGATCCAGGGCGGCGGTTATACG
The DNA here is from genome assembly GCF_905221015.1 of Paraburkholderia nemoris. NCBI lineage: Bacteria > Pseudomonadati > Pseudomonadota > Betaproteobacteria > Burkholderiales > Burkholderiaceae > Paraburkholderia > Paraburkholderia nemoris. The sequence continues at coordinate 34,882 of NZ_CAJNBO010000015.1, forward strand.
CAGAGCTTCGCTGAGAAGCCCACGCGCGCGCCGATTCCGCTCGAAAGCCGCAACGGTCTGAAGAACGCGGCCGGCACGCTCGCCATGGCACGCACCAGCGACCCGAATTCGGCCACTGCGCAGTTCTTCATCAATACGGTGGATAACGCCGGCCTCGACTATCCGAATCCGGACGGCAACGGCTACGCGGTGTTCGGCAAGGTCACGAGCGGCATGGACGTCGTGAAGAAGATCGAAGGCACGGCCACCACCACACGCGGCCCGATGAGCGACGTGCCGCAAAAACCGATCGTGATCGAATCGGCCACGGTGGTCGGCAAGTAAGCAGGTAATAGAGCAGGAAGCAGCACAGGTACGCTGCACAGGCAGCCAACTAAATCTACGCCCCCGGCGCGGCCCGTCGTCATCTCACTTCGTGACGAACGGCCGCGCCTTTTACCCACCCCGTTCATCAAAGGATTCCATCATGGTTGAACTGCATACAAACCACGGCGTCATCAAACTCGAACTGGACGCTGAAAAGGCGCCGAAGTCGGTTGAGAACTTCCTCAATTACGTGAAGGCCGGTCACTACGACAACACGGTGTTCCACCGCGTGATCGACGGCTTCATGATCCAGGGCGGCGGTTTCGAACCTGGCATGAAGCAGAAGCCGACGGCTGAGCCGATCACCAACGAAGCGAACAACGGCCTGAAGAATGTCAACGGCTCGATCGCGATGGCTCGCACGAACGACCCGCACTCGGCAACCGCGCAATTCTTCATCAACGTGAACGACAACGACTTCCTGAACCACTCGTCGCCGACGCCGCAGGGCTGGGGCTACGCCGTGTTCGGCAAGGTGGTCGACGGTATGGACATCGTCGAGAAGATCAAGAAGGTCAAGACGGGTTCGAAGGGCTTCCATCAGGACGTGCCGGCTGACGACGTCGTGATCGAAAAAGCAGTGATCGTCGACTAAGCGTCCGATCAGGGCCAACCCGTTTGAACTGATATCAGGCACCTTCAATGCTGCAAGAAACGCCGCTGCGAAGCGTCGCCGCGGGCGTGCCTGGCGAGGGCAAACGCCCGCACGCCGCACGCCCGTTTTTTTTCCTCTCCGATATTCATCTGAGCGAGGCGATTCCGCACACGGTCGCCGCGTTCGAACACTTCGTGCGCGTCACGGCCGAGCAGGCGGATTCGGTTTTCATTCTCGGCGATCTGTTCGAGTACTGGATCGGCGACGACATGCTCGTCGAGCCGTTCGTCGCGCGCATGGCGGCATTGCTGCATACCTTGTCGGAACGCGGTATCGCGCTCTACATCATGCACGGCAATCGCGATTTTCTGCTCGGCAAGCGCTTCATGAAAGCGGCCGGCGCGATCTGGCTGCCCGATCCGTTTGTGATCACCGCATTCGGCACGCGGATCGTGCTCGCGCATGGTGATGGCCTCTGCACGGCGGATCGCGGCTATCAATTTTTCCGGCGCTTTGCACGCAGCCGTTTCTCGCAGATGCTGTTTCTCGCGTGGCCGTTTCGCTGGCGTCAGGCGCTAGCGGAAAACATGCGCTCGAAAAGTGAGCAAGGCCGTTCGCGTCCGGTTTCATCGAAGTATGACGTGACGCCGAAGGCCGTCGCTGCGTTATTCAAAACGTCGAAAACGGCCACGATCATTCATGGGCACACGCATCGTCCGGCGCGGCATCGCGAGCCGGGCGGCACGCGCTGGGTGTTGCCGGATTGGGATCTCGACCACGGCGAGCGCCGCGGCGGTTATCTGCGCATCGATGCGGAAGGGATTCGGGCGTTGCCGCTGAATTAACTAGCGCTCCGCCACCGCCCCTTCCATCTTTCCTGCAATCGCGGCCGACAGGCGCCGCAGATCGAGCAGCGCCGCGTCGGCGCCTTGCAAGCCTTCCAGACTGGTTCCCAGCCGCTCCAGCGCGTCGACGATTTCGTCGATACGCTTCGACTGCGTGGCGGCGTGGTCGATCAGACCGTGAATCGCCAGCGATACCGGATCGTCCGCATTCGGCGTGATGCCGTAGGCGCAGAATGCACTCTTTTCCGACGTGACTTTCGACTCACGCGCTGCGCTATTTGCCGATGATGCGCTCGCCGTGGCTACCACGGCGGCCGCTGCCGGGACGATGATCCGCGCGGGATTCCCCACCGCCGTGCCACGTGCCGGCACCGGCTTCGTGACCACTGCATTCGAGCCGATCTTCGCGTCCGCGCCAATCGTAAAGCCGCCCAACACCTTCGCTCCCGCACCGACGATCACGCCGCGTTCAAGCGTGGGATGCCGTTTCGCACCCCGCGTAAGCGACGTGCCGCCAAGAGTCACGCCCTGGTAGATCGTGCAGTCGTCGCCGACTTGCGCCGTCTCGCCAATCACGACGCCCATGCCGTGATCGATGAACACACGCCGGCCCAGCGTGGCGCCTGGATGGATTTCGATGCCGGTCATGAAACGCGCCATCTGCGAAATGAAACGCGCGAGCCAGCGGCGTTTGGCCTGCCAGCAGGCGTGCGCGAGCCGGTGCAGCACGAGCGCGTGCAGCCCCGGATAACACGTGATGACTTCCCAGGCGCTGCGGGCGGCGGGGTCGCGCTCGCGGATCGTGGCGATGTCTTCGCGGAGTCTCGTGAACATGGCAGGGACTAGGTTGTGGGGGAAAAGACCGCCTGCGTGAAACACCACGCACGGCGGATGCTCGCCGCATAGCAGATCGGCAGCTTTGCTTAGAACGTTTCGAGCGATTGTAGGGCGATTGCGCGGAACCTGCCGGAAGCCCACGCTGCCGGCAAGGTCGGAGATTGATGGGCAAGCAGCCCTTAAGACGCGTCGCCGCCGGGCGGCTTGGTCTTCAGCAGAATATGTTTGGCGATGCCGCGCACGATATTCACTTCCTCGCGCTCCAGACCGGAACGTGCGAACAGGCGCCGCAATCGGGACATCAATTTCTTCGGGTTGGCCGGATCGAGAAACTCGAGCGCGACGAGCGCGCTCTCCAGATGCGCGTACATGCTTTCGATTTCGTCGCTCGCCGCCCGCGCGCCGACCGGCTCGCCCTGCCCGGCGGCCGCCTGAGCCACCGCGGATGCCGCAGCCGTTACTTCGCCCGCGGACAGATACGCCGTGCGCAATTCATACGCCAACACCTGCACGGCCTGCGCAAGATTGAGCGAACTGTAGGCGGGATTGGCCGGAATATGCGCGAGCGCGCTGCAACGTTCTACGTCTTCGTTCGACAACCCCGTGCGCTCGTTGCCGAACACCAGCGCAATCTCGCCATGTAGAGCCTGCTCGCGCGCGGCGCCGGCCGCGGCACGCGGCGTCCATTGCGGGGGCCCGTATTCGCGCAGCCGGGCGGTCAGCGCAATCGACCAATGCACGCCATTCAACGCATCGGCAAGCGTCGGGACGACGTGCGCGGACGCCAGCACGTCGTCAGCGCCGCTCGCCATGGCGATGGCCTCCGGATCGCTTTGCACGTGCGGCACACGTGGCGACACCAGCACGAGGCGCGAAAACCCCATGGTTTTCAGCGCGCGCGCTGCGGCGCCGACGTTGCCGGGATGGCTGGGCTCGACGAGCACGAAGCGCGTCGACGTAAAACCGCCGCGCAGGTCCGCCACGGCGGGATCGGAAGAATGGTGGGTGTGGTCCACGATGAAACTCGGCAAGCTAAAGAACGCGTATGGTAGCGCCAACGCCGCATCGGCTGAGAAATGCGCGTGTGCGCTGCGCCAGAATCACGCCGTTGGACCGTTGCACGCCATACCGGGCAGCAAGCGCTGCCGCGGCGGCCCGGACTCAGGTAAAATACCAATATTCGCGCCCGGCTTTCTCCTGTGAGAGCTCCGGCGCCTCGTTCTTATCCAATTCGTCTCCGTCGGCGGAATGCGCACCCGGTCCTTTGCCGGACGTGCGTTCCGTGCTGTTTCCGCGCCCTTTGATGGCGCTCAATTGGCGCCCATCCCGCGCTCATTTACCGGTAAGCAGCCGTGCTGCCCCGGCACAAGGATCCAGTCTCATGCATCCCATGCTCAATATCGCTGTGAAGGCCGCGCGCCGCGCAGCCCAGATCATCAACCGCGCGTCGCTCGACCTCGATCTGCTCCAGGTCAGCAAGAAACAGCACAACGATTTCGTCACGGAGGTCGACAAAGCGTCTGAAGCAGCGATCATCGATACGCTCAAGACAGCCTACCCCGATCACGCCATCCTCGCCGAAGAATCCGGCAAGTCGGACAACGAGTCCGAATATCAGTGGATCATCGATCCGCTCGACGGCACCACCAATTTCATCCACGGCTTCCCGTACTACTGCGTGTCGATCGCGCTTGCCCACAAGGGCATCGTGACGCAGGCCGTGGTTTACGATCCGACCCGCAACGACCTCTTCACCGCCTCGCGCGGCCGCGGCGCGTTCCTGAACGACCGCCGCATCCGCGTTGCCAAGCGTGACCGCCTGGCTGACGGCCTGATCGGCACCGGCTTCCCGTTCCGCGAAAAAGACGGCCTCGAAGCATACGGCCGCCAGTTCGCTGAAATGACCGAAGCCTGTGCCGGCCTGCGCCGTCCGGGCGCCGCCGCGCTCGATCTGGCGAATGTTGCCGCGGGCCGTATGGACGGCTTCTTCGAGCAAGGCCTGAATCCGTGGGACGTCGCCGCGGGCAGCCTGCTGATCACGGAAGCCGGCGGTCTGGTCGGCAATTACACGGGCGACTCGGACTTCCTGCACGTCGGCGAAATCGTCGCGGGCAATCCGAAGGTCTACGCGCAGATGATCCCAATCCTGTCGCGCTACAGCCGCACGCGTCAGCAAACGGCTTAAGGTTCAGGTCTTAGTTCTGGACTGGCCGGCTTGGCGCCGGCATCGGTAATACATAAAGCGGCTTCGGCCGCTTTTTCGTTGGGCCGCCAGCATCCGGCGGGCGTTCGTGCTACAAAGCGGAAGGCCGCGCCGGCACGCTCGATCACCGGCTGCGTTTTGCGCGCTTCTTGCAGCGCCCTGCTTCGCGTCAGATTTCCGCGCAGCTTCCGATCCGCTTCATGAAAAAAGGCTTCTACACAATCATCGCGGCGCAGTTCATTTCGTCGCTCGCGGACAATGCCCTGCTGATCGCCGCCATCGCCCTGCTATCGGTGATCCGTTCGGCCGCCTGGGTCACGCCGCTGCTGCAGATTTTCTTCACCGTCTCCTACGTGCTGCTCGCCCCCTTAGTCGGCGCATTCGCCGACGCGATGCAAAAGCGCCACGTCATGTTCGTCTCCAACGCGCTCAAGGCGAGCGGTTGCCTGATGATGATCGCCGGCGTCCATCCGATGATTGCGTATGGCGTGGTCGGCTTTGGCGCGGCCGCGTATTCGCCGGCTAAATACGGCATTCTCACCGAGCTCCTGCCCGCGGAAAAACTCGTCAAGGCGAACGCGTGGCTCGAATCGGCCACCGTCCTGTCGACCATTGTCGGCACGATGGTCGGCGGCGCATTGATCAGCACCCTCGCCGACCGGTTCGTCGCGCGTGCACATCTGCCGCTGATCCGCTCTTCCGCCGATCTGGCGATGTTCGCGGTGATGGTCACGTATGCCATCGCGGCGGCGATCAACATCTTCATTCCCGATACCGGCGCGCGCTATCCGAACCGTTTGAACGAGCCGAAGAAACTGGTCGGCGATTTCTATCATTGCTTCAACGTGCTGTGGGCCGACAAGCTCGCACAGATCGCGCTGTGGGTCACGACGCTGATGTGGGGTGGCGCTGTCACGCTGCAATTGCTGGTGCTCAAATGGGCGAACGTGAACCTTGGCCTGTCGCTCTCGAAGGCGGCGGTGATGCAAGGCGTGACGGGGCTCGGCATCGCCGTTGGCGCGGCTGCCGCGGCGGCGCTGATTCCATTGCGCAACTCGCTGCGCGTGCTGCCGATCGGCATCCTCACCGGGGCGGTCGCGATCGCCGTGGCGTTCTACAACCGGGACCTGTTTCCGGCGGGCGCCGGCATTCGGATCGGTTCGTACGTGCTGCCGATCTACATCCTGCTCGCCTATCCGCTGATGATCCTGCTCGGCGCCCTGTCCGGCTTTTTTATCGTGCCGATGAACGCGATCCTGCAGCATCGTGGCGCGACCTTGCTCTCCGCGGGGCATTCGATCGCGGTGCAGAATTTCAACCAGAATCTGGCCGTGCTGCTGATGCTCGGGGCCTACGCGATACTGCTCACCGCGAAGATGCCGGCGCAGTGGATCATTGTTGTGTTCGGCAGTTTCATCACGTTCATGATGTGGCTCGCCAAGCGGCGCAGCGCGGTGAATGAGCGGACGGTGGATATGCGGGCGCTCGTCGAAGAGTGACGGCATGGCGAGAATCCCAGGGCTGGCGCGAGAATCTGTCTTGCGACAGGTAAGTTGCGTGGCGCCTGGCCATCCGGCCAGGGTCCGCTCACTGCGCTGGCGGGTTAAACTCACGCCCTGAACAGCTAACGCAAAAAGACACCACGGATGGGCATTCAAACCGCAGCGGCCAATGACGTCGCACAACACACGCCAATGATGCAGCAGTACCTCCGCATCAAGGCGGATCATCCGGGCACGCTGGTGTTCTACCGGATGGGCGATTTCTACGAGCTCTTTTTCGAAGACGCGGAAAAGGCCGCGCGTCTGCTCGATTTAACACTTACGCAGCGCGGCGCGTCGGCGGGCAATCCGATCAAGATGGCGGGCGTGCCGCATCACGCCGTCGAACAGTATCTGGCTAAGCTGGTGAAGCTCGGCGAATCCGTCGCGATTTGCGAACAGATCGGCGACCCGGCTACGTCGAAAGGACCCGTCGAGCGCAAAGTGATGCGCGTGGTCACGCCGGGCACGCTGACGGATGCAGCGCTCCTGTCCGACAAGAACGACGTCTACCTGATGGCGCTGTGCGTCGCGCATAACCGCCGCGGCGTCGCCACGAGCGTCGGGCTCGCGTGGCTGAATCTGGCGAGCGGCGCACTGCGCCTCGCCGAAGTGGCGCCCGACCAGGTGGCCGCCGCGCTCGAACGGATTCGTCCTGCGGAAATTCTGGTGGCCGATGCGCCCGCCGATTCCGCGAGCTGGACGCCGCCGGTCAACGCCGGCGCCCTTACCCGCGTGCCGGTGTGGCACTTCGATATTGCCTCGGGCACGCAGCGTCTGTGCGACCAGCTGGAAGTGGCCGGCCTCGACGGCTTCGGCGCGCACTCGCTGACAGCCGCATGCGGCGCGGCCGGCGCGCTGCTGCTGTATGCGGCGGCCACGCAAGGCCAGCAATTGCGTCACGTGCGCAGCCTGAAGGTCGAGTACGAATCGGAATATATCGGGCTCGACCCCGCCACGCGCCGCAATCTTGAACTCACAGAAACGCTGCGCGGCACCGAATCGCCCACGCTGTGTTCACTGCTCGACACCTGCTGCACGACGATGGGCAGCCGACTGTTGCGTCACTGGCTGCATCATCCGCCGCGTGAAGCCGCCGTGGCGCAAGCACGTCAGCAAGCCATCGGCGCATTGCTCGACGCACCGCTCGGCGCAGGCGTCGACACGCTGCGCGGCGCGTTGCGGCAAGTCTCCGACATCGAGCGGATTACCGGGCGTCTCGCGCTACTGTCGGCGCGGCCCCGCGATCTGTCGAGTCTGCGCGATACGTTCATCGCCTTGCCCGAGTTGCGCACGCAACTCGCGGCCGTTTCGTCCAATGCGGATTCGCTGGCGCGTATCGATGCGTCGCTGGAACCGCCGCAAGCCTGCGTCGAACTGCTCAAGCGCGCGGTCGCGCAGGAGCCAGCCGCAATGGTGCGCGACGGCGGCGTGATCGCTCGCGGCTACGATGCGGAACTCGACGAGTTGCGAGATATTTCGGAGAACTGCGGGCAGTTCCTGATCGACCTCGAAACGCGCGAACGCGCGCGCACCGGCATCGGCAATCTGCGCGTCGAGTACAACAAGGTGCATGGCTTCTATATCGAAGTCACGCGCGGCCAGACTGACAAGGTGCCGGACGACTACCGCCGCCGTCAGACGCTGAAAAACGCCGAGCGGTACATCACGCCGGAGCTGAAGACGTTCGAAGACAAGGCGCTGTCCGCGCAGGAACGCGCGCTGGCCCGCGAACGCTCGCTTTATGACGCGTTGCTGCAAGCACTGCTGCCTTTTATCCCGGACTGCCAGCGGGTCGCGGCGGCACTCGCCGAACTCGATCTGCTCGCGGCCTTCGCCGAACGCGCTCGCGCACTCGATTGGGTCGCGCCGACGTTTTCGCCGGATACCGGCATCGAAATCGAACAGGGCCGGCATCCGGTCGTCGAGGCGCAGGTCGAGCAATTCATCGCCAACGACTGCACGCTCACACCCGAGCGCAAGCTGCTGCTGATCACCGGCCCGAACATGGGCGGTAAATCGACCTTCATGCGGCAGACCGCGCTGATCGCGTTGCTGGCCTACGTCGGCAGCTATGTGCCCGCGCGCCGCGCGGCATTCGGTCCGATCGATCGCATCTTCACGCGGATCGGCGCGGCGGACGATCTGGCCGGCGGCCGCTCGACCTTCATGGTGGAAATGACGGAAGCCGCGGCGATCCTGAACGACGCAACGCCGCAAAGTCTCGTGCTGATGGACGAAATCGGGCGCGGCACGTCGACGTTCGACGGCCTCGCGCTGGCGTGGGCCATCGCGCGGCACCTGCTCTCGCACAACGGCTGCCATACGCTGTTCGCCACCCACTACTTCGAATTGACGCAGTTGCCCGCTGAGTTTCCACACGCGGCCAATGTGCACCTTTCGGCAGTCGAGCATGGGCTCGGCATCGTGTTCCTGCACGCGGTCAGCGAAGGGCCAGCGAATCAGAGCTATGGTTTGCAGGTCGCGCAACTGGCCGGTGTGCCGAACGCGGTGATTCGTGCCGCCCGCAAGCATCTTGCGCATCTCGAACAGCAATCGGCGGCGCAACCCGCACCGCAACTCGATCTGTTCGCCGCGCCTATGCCCATGCTGCTCGAAGACGCCGACGACAACCCCAGTGACAAGCAGACAGCAACGGCAGCGTCGCCGGCCATGCAGGCGCTCGTCGAACGTCTACGTGCAATCGATCCGAACGATCTGCGGCCACGCGAAGCGCTCGATCTGCTGTACGAACTGCACGACCTGGCCGCCGCGCCGGATGCAGATCATTGACGCACACAGGCCCTCGCAGCGTCCGCGCAAACTTTGCGCGGCGCTGACCAATGCTCTCACGCTTACGGGCGGCCTTGCGTCTCTAGCGTCGTTTGTGGTGCTCGTGGTGAGTGCCCCGCTCGCGCACGCCGAAGCGCCGCGCTTTGCGTTCGCGGTCATCGCCAGCACGATGCAAAACCCCGCCGACGAAGCGCCCACGCAACGTCTGATTGACGCAATCGGCCGCGACCGCGACGTCTCGTTCGTCGTCTATGACGGCAATCTGAAGGGAGCGAAAGAAGCCTGCCGCGATGCGTTATACGAACGACGCCACGCGCTGCTCGAAACATCGCGGCCCGCCCTCTTCTTCATTCCGGGCCAGCACGACTGGGCCGACTGCGGCACGGCTGAGGCCGGCGGCTTCGACCCGGTCGAGCGCCTCGATCAACTCCGCCAGACCCTCTTCACCGACTCCACCTCGATGGGTCAGAACCCGATCGCATTGACACGCGAGAGCGAAGTGTCGCGTTTCCGTCCGTTCCGGGAAAACGTGCGCTGGCAAGTCGGCGATACCGTGTTTGTCGGTCTGAACGCACCGAGCCCGAACAATCACTATCTGACCGCGGGCGGCCGCAATGGCGAGTTCGAAGATCGCGTGATCGCCAATGCGTTCTGGCTCGAACATGCCGGCGAATACGCGAAACGCCGCGACGCGCGCGCAATTGTCGTGTTCATCCAGGGCGACCCCGATCCGGAACGCTACGAACGGCCCGACCGTTTTGCATGGCTGCGCTTTGCGCGGAACACGCGACGCGACGGCTTTCTGGAATTCAAACGCAGCCTCGTCAAACTCGCGCAGATTTTTCGCGGACCGGTGCTGGTGATTCATTGCGACGACGAACGCGCGAGCGCCGGCTTCGTGATCGATCAGCCGCTACGCAATGACAAGGGGATGCTGGTGACGAACCTCACGCGTGTCGCGCTTGCGCCGCATGATCGTCTTAACCAGTGGATTCAGATTGAAGCGGATCTCGGCAAGAAACCGCCGTTCCGCGTGAGTGTGCGCGACGTGCCAAAGCAAATGCCAATGCCGACAGCGGCGCCGGCGCCGCAGCGCGAAGAGCCGGCCGCTTCGATGCCGGCCGTGCCGGCCTTAGGTCCCGCTTCCGAGTTGCCGCCGTTGTTGCAAACGCCCGGGCAGCAGCAACCGGACCAACAGCAACATAAATCGACGGACGACGGCAACGGCGAGTATGGGCCTGCCATGTCCGGCCCGCCCGCCTCGACCGTTTTACCGCACGCGCCGAGTGCGCCTTCAGGCGCGCCCGGCACGCCCGCAAGCTCAGTGCAGCGTGGGCCCTGACTTGTCGTCTTCGGCTTCGTCGTCATCGTCATCGAGGACTTCGAGGCCGTCGGCGCCATGCGCGTGTTCGTGCTGGATTTCGTCTTCCGTAGCCGGACGCACGTCCTTGACGGTCAGCGCGAAACGCAGCGCCATGCCGGCGAGCGGATGGTTGCCGTCGAGCACGACTTTGTCTTCCGCCACGTCGGTCACCACGTAGACGAGCGAATCGAGATCCTCATCGCCTTCTTCCGGCGTGCCTTCGAATTGCATGCCGACTTCGAGCGGTTCCGGGAAGCGATCGCGCGGCTCGATCTTCACGAGATCGGGATCGTACTCGCCGAACGCGTCTTGCGGCTCGAGCTGGATCTGGGTCTCGAAGCCGGCCTCGTGGCCGTCGAGCTCTTCCTCGATCTTGGGGAACGTGCCATCATAGCCGCCGTGCAGATAGACCATCGGCTCGTCGCTTTCTTCAATCAGATTGCCCTGCGCATCCGATAGCTTGTAAGCGACCGACACGACGGTGTTCTTTGCGATTTTCATTCGATTCTCCAGAATACAACTCACATTATACGATGCCCAAGCGGCCCACTGACCACCCGGCCGATGCAGCTTCGGCACGGAATTCTTCGCCGGCTTCAAAGCCGGCTCGCCCTATTCTCCCGCCCTCGCCCGACACGCCCACGCCCTTGCTCGGCAATCTGACACCGTCGCAATTCATGCGCCGGTACTGGCAGAAGAAGCCGCTGCTGATCCGCCAGGCGATCCCGAACGTCGAGGCGCCGCTGTCGCGCGAGGAGTTTTTCGAGCTGGCCGATCAGGACGAAGTCGAAGCGCGTCTGATCACGCACTTTCGCAGCAAATGGCAACTGGAGCACGGCCCGTTCGCGCCTGAAGAACTGCCCTCGCTCAAGCAGCGCGCCTGGACCTTGCTCGTGCAAGGCGTGGATCTTTACGACGATCGCGCGCGTGCCTTGCTCGACCGTTTCCGCTTCGTGCCGGATGCGCGTCTGGACGACCTGATGATTTCGTATGCGAGCGATGGCGGCGGCGTCGGCCCCCACTTCGATTCCTACGATGTGTTTCTTTTGCAAGTAAAAGGCAAGCGCCGCTGGCGAATCAGTGCGCAGAAAGATCTGACACTCCAACCGGGTTTGCCGTTGAAAGTTTTACAGCATTTCGAGGCGGAAGAAGAATGGCTGCTCGAGCCGGGCGACATGTTGTACCTGCCGCCGCATATTGCGCATGACGGTGTCGCCGAAGGCGAATGCATGACCTGCTCGATCGGTTTTCGCGCCCCGTCCGCGGGCGAGTTGACCGCGCAGTTCCTCTATCATCTGGCCGAACGCGGCGACGCGGCTATGCGGCCCAATGCGCTTTATCGCGACCCGCAGCAAGCCGCCGTCGACCGTCCGGCAGAGCTGCCCGCTGCGTTGATTGAACGGGTTGGTTCGATCCTTGCTGACGTTAAGTGGAGTGAGCAGGACATTGCGTCGTTCCTTGGCACGTACCTCAGCGAACCGAAGCCGAGCGTCGTCTTTGATCCGCCGCAACGGCCGCTCAATGAAGCCCGTTTCATCAGTCAGGCATCCAAGTCTGGCATTCGACTGGACCGCAAGACCAATTTGTTGTACAACCGCCGTTTTTTCTTCGTAAATGGAGAGGAAACGCCATTTAATGGGGCCAAAAAGTGGTTGATTGACCTCGCTGACCACCGGTGTTTGAGTGCGAAACGCTTTGTAACACTCTCAGACGATTCGTCGGTGACAGCACTGCTTCACGAGTGGTATTGTGCGGGCTGGATACAAGTGGGCGAGCTTGCGTAACTCTGCCCGCCTGTTATACCGTACTGTGAAATTTTGTATGAGAAAGACAACGTATTGACCCCGGATTTATGGATTGTCAGTACGAAAGTGCATATAATTTCCGCCCAAGCCGTAGGGAAGATTCTAGCTCGTCAAAAGAGCGTCTCCACCAACGGCCCAGGTCGATGTTGGAGCACATTACCGGTATTATTTTGCGCTGTTGCTTACCTTTAACCATAAAAGGACGTGATCATGAAGAAATCCCTCCTCGTAGCATCCCTGTTGGCAGCTGTGGCACTGGCTGCATGCAACAAGAGCAACGATCAAGCCGCTGCACCGGCTGCTAGCGACGCTGCTGCCGCTTCGGCACCGGCTGCTGCAGCTTCGGATTCGGCTGCTGCTGCTTCGGGTGCGGCTGCTGCTGCGAGCGATGCTGCTGCTTCGGCTACGGCCGCTGCTTCGGACGCAGGCGCTGCTGCTTCGGCTGCTGCTCCGGCTTCGGGCGCAAGCCAGTAAGCTGTCGCATAGGGTTCGCCTCTGGGCGAAAACTGCTTCAGGAAATCACCTCGATTTCCTGGGCAGTAAAGCAAAACGCCACGGATTCAAATCCGTGGCGTTTTGTCATTTAAGCGCCGTTTTTTACAACGGCATTCACTTAATCATCTGCTATTCAGCCGGCGTTGCGTTCTCTTCGAAAAATTCGCGCACGACTTCGATCTCACGTGTGCGTTTGAATGGCGGCAGGCTCTGCCATATACGGCGCCCGTACGGTTTGTCGACGAGACGGGTGTCGCAGATCATCAGCACGCCGCGATCGGTCTCAGCGCGAATCAGACGGCCTGCGCCCTGCTTGAGGGTAATCACAGCCTGCGGCAACTGGTGGACCGCGAACGGGCTCAATCCCTTCTTCGTTAGCGCGTCGAGACGCGCCGAGAGCACTGGGTCATCAGGCGGCGCAAACGGCAATTTGTCGATCACGACCAGCGAGAGTGCATCGCCCCGCACGTCCACGCCCTCCCAGAAGCTCTGACTGCCCACCAGAATCGCATTGCCGTACGCACGGAAGCGATCGAGCAACTCGGTGCGGCTCGCGTCACCCTGCACGAGCAACGGGTAGTCCCAGCCGCGCGCTTCGATGGTGTCGCGCAGTTTGGCCGAGATGCGGTCCACTGCACGCAACGTCGTGCACAACATGAATACGCCGCCGCCCGACGCTTCGATCGCGGGCAATGCCGCGTCGAACACGGCGTCGGTGAACATCGGCGACGAAGGCTGCGGCAAATTGCGCGGCACGTACAGAAGCCCTTGCGTCGGATAGTCGAAGGGGCTCGGCAGCGTCATCGAGCGTTTTGCGTTCAGGCCCATCTGTGCCGCGTAGTGCGTGAAGTCGCCGCGCACCGACAATGTCGCCGAGGTGAAGATCCACGCGCGCGGTACGCCGGCGCGCTGCTTCGCGAAGATCGGCGCGACCGACAGCGGCGTTTCGTGCAGTTGCACCGTATGCGCGAACACTTCGATCCAGCGCACCTTTTCATTCGGATCGGTACGTTCGGCCTTGGCGTCCGCTGAGGCGGCGTCAGCGGCTGCGCGTTCGGTCTCGGTGGGCGGTGTGGTCCAGCCCGCGAGCACGCCTTGCAGTTCCCGTGCGCGGCGCAGACACGCCCCGATCGATTCGGCCCGCTCGGCCTGACCCGCCAACGCGGCCGTCAATGTGTCGAGCTCGGTCTCAAGTGTTTCGAGTGCAGGGAATAGCGGATGATCGTCGGGCAACTGACCGATCGACAAGCGTACCGTGTCTTCCTTGAAAGCAAGCCGCACGTCACGCGCCGCGCGTTCGAGAGTCGAGCCGAGCTTCACCCAGTCGACCGATTCACGCGCATGACCCAAGCCCTCCGCCACGGAATCGCGCGCGAGTTCGAGAAATTGCGTGGTGGAAAGCGTCTCGCCGAAAAACAGCGTCGCCGTTTCCGGCAGTTGATGCGCTTCGTCGAAGATGATGGTGTTCGCCGTGGGCAGCAATTCAGCCATGCCGGTATCGCGCAACATGATGTCGGCGAAAAACAGATGGTGATTCACCACTACGATGTCGGCCTGCTGCGCCTCGCGACGCGCCTGCATCACGAAGCACTCCTTGTATTGCGGGCACTCCTGACCAAGACAGTTCTCACGCGTGGACGTGACCATCGACCACACGGCCGCCGTTTCCGGCACGCTCGCGAGTTCGGCCTTGTCGCCGGTGCGCGTGATCTTGGCGAAGCGAATGATGTCCTGCAGATACGAGGTTTCCTGGCGCGACGGCAGACGGCCGTTGTCCGCTGTGCGCTGCAAGTAGTAATGGCACAGGTAGTTCGCGCGGCCCTTGAGCATCGCCACCGATACCGGCACAGCGAGCGCGTCGCGCACGGTCGGAATATCGCGCTGAAAGAGCTGATCCTGCAAATGCTTGGTGCCGGTGGAGACGATCACCTTGCCGCCCCACAACATGGCCGGCACGAGATACGCATAGGTCTTGCCGGTGCCGGTGCCCGCCTCCACGATCAGCGTGTTTTCGCTGCCGTCGAGACCGTTCGATTCGTCGTTTTCAGGGGCAACAGCTGCGGCATCCGCGCCCGGCGATTGCAGACGCCGGGCCGGACGCTTTTGCGCCTCGAACATTGCGGGCTCGGGCATCGCGCGGCCCGACGCTTCCATGGCCGCCGCGACGGCGCGCGACATCTCGATCTGCGACGCGCGCGAACGATAACCGTCGATCTGACGGGCGAGCAGGCCGTTGTCGGCGAAGATATCGTCCAGTTCGGCGACGCGGCGTGGATTCAACGACGCGGAGAGCGCCGACGCGGCAGGACGCGGCGCTGGCGTGCCGGCCGCCGGAGCGCCGGCCGCCGGTGCGTCGTCGCCCGGCGTGGCGCGTGGTGAAGTTTCAAGCGGTGAATTCAAGGCAAGCGTTTCCTGCAAAGTCCGGCGCGCGCGGCGCGACCCGGCACCTGCCAGGGCGCGAACTCAGGCGCGTGCGTCCGGTTCGAGCTGCAATTGCAGCAAGATGATGGTGTCCTTGACTTTGAGTTTGCGCTTTTTCAGGCGCTGCAACTCGAAGTCGTCGATGCCGGGCTCTTCCGACATTCGGTCGATCAAGCGATCGAGCCCACTATGCTCCGATTCCAGTTGCAGAATACGGTCGCGCAATGTGTCCGCGGTGATGACGTGATGTTGATCGCGCATGCTCGCCTCCGCTCGTAAGCGGCACGGGCGGCGTATGCAGCCCGATGCCTGAGGTTGCTGTCCGGCTTAAAACGCGTTACGGCGACTGACTACTGCCTGGCTACTACCCTACCAGAACCCGCTACAGCACACCTACTGTTGTTCCTTTTGCTGCTTTTGCTGTTCTTCAAGCTGCTGTTGCTCTTTCAACTGGTCCTGACGTTTCTGCTCGGCTTTCTCGGCCGCCTGCTTCTGACGAGCCTCGACGTCGGCTTTGTGCTGCGCCGCGTCGGCCTGCTTCTTCTCGAAGGTCTGCTGCTTCTCCACCCGCTCCTGCGCCTTTTGCGCGCCCTGCTGACGCGCCTGGTCGAGCTTGCGCTGGAAGTCGCCCTGCTTCTGATCGTATGCCTGGCTATTGGCTGCGGCTTGCGACGGACTGATGCCGCGCTGCGCCTGATCCAGCGCGTGCTGTTGTTGCTTCTGCTGATAGGCTTGCTCGTTGGCGCTGCGTTGCGGCGCCTCGGCCGCGCGCTGCGCCTGGTCGAGCTGGTGTTGGCGCTGCTTGTCTTCGTAGGCCTGGGCGTTACGCGCGTCGTCAGCGGCGCGCTGCGGTGCGCTGGCTTCGTCTTGTGCGCGTTTGAGCGCTGCCTGCTCGTCACGCTGGCGGGCGCGCTGGACGCGCTGTTCGCCGTCGAGCGCGAGCTGTTCCTTGCGAATATCGGCCTGCACCGAGCGCATGCTGTCGCGCGCCTTGTTCAGACAGTGGTTGACAAAGAACTTACTGTAGCAATCGTGTTCGGCGACCCCGTACCGGTAGTTGTTTTCCTCAGTACGCTGATCGAGGACTTTCTGCCGCGCTTCGAATGCGCTGTCGGGCGATGCCGCGGTGTCGGCATTGTCCGCGCCCGTGGCGTTCATGGTGCTGGTTGTGCCCGAAGCGGCTGCCGGCGCGAGGCTGCTGGCGGCCACGAGCGGTGCTGCGGATTGCGCTACGGCCGGTGCGGACATGGCCAGCGAAGCTGCCACGACGCACGACGCGCACGAAGCGAAAAACATCCCATTGGACGAAAGCGTTGACCTGAACAGGGACCGCAACGCCGACGTGAGCGATGTAAGCGGCGAGCGCGACACACGCGGCGTCAGAAAAAGCGGTAATTGTGACAAGCGAGAGACCAAGCGGGAGTCCAGGCGGTTGAGGGACAAGGAGGTTGGCAACGTCGTAATTGGTCAACGGAACATGCCCGAAATTCTATCACCCTGCGGTTGAGCCCTTTTGCATTTATGGCAAAATGCCCCGCTCCAGCAACCTGGTCGCAGCGCGCACGCCCAGCGTGCGCCGGCTTGCCCGACGTGGGCCCGGCGCGTGTCTGGCACGTACTTGGCGTGTGCCGCTACCGCGCGACCTTTGATTGAGCAGCAGGAACACCAAGACCTTATGACGGAAACCGTAGCACTCAAGATCGTACAGCGCATCGCCGCCGAACTGTCCGTCCAGCCGCGCCAGGTCGCGGCCGCGGTGCAACTTCTCGACGAAGGAGCGACTGTTCCGTTCATCGCCCGCTACCGGAAGGAAGTGACCGACAATCTCGACGACACGCAACTGCGTAATCTCGAGGAGCGCCTGCTGTACCTGCGCGAGCTGGAAGACCGGCGCGCCACGATCATCGCGAGCATCGACGAACAGGGCAAGCTCACCGACGAGCTGCGTGCCGCGATCGAAGGCGCCGACAGCAAGCAGGTGCTGGAAGACCTGTATCTCCCGTACAAACCGAAGCGCCGCACGCGCGCGCAGATCGCCCGCGAAGCCGGCCTGCAGCCGCTCGCCGACGCACTGCTGGCCAATCCCCTGCTCGACCCGCAAACCGAAGCTGCTGCCTACGTGGACGCCGAGAAAGGCGTCGCCGACATCAAGGCCGCGCTCGACGGCGCGCGCGACATCCTCTCCGAACAGTTCGGCGAAACCGCGGATCTGCTCGGCAAGCTGCGCGATTACCTGTTCAACCAGGGCGTGGTGTCGTCGAAAGTGGTCGAGGGCAAGGAAAACGCGGAAGAAGAAAAATTCCGCGATTACTACGATTACGCGGAAACCATCCGGACCGTGCCCTCGCATCGCGCGCTGGCCCTGTTCCGCGGCCGCAATGCAGGCGTGCTGATGGTCAAGCTGGGTCTCGGCGAAGAACTCGACGCGCAGGTGCCGCATCCGGGCGAAGCGTTGATCGCCCGCCACTTCGGCATCGCCAATCAGAACCGCCCGGGCGACAAGTGGCTCGCCGACGTGTGCCGCTGGTGCTGGCGCGTGAAGGTGCAGCCGCATATCGAAAACGAACTGCTGACCAATCTGCGCGACGAAGCCGAACATGAAGCGATTCGCGTGTTCGCGCGCAACCTGAAGGACTTGCTGCTGGCAGCGCCCGCAGGACCGAAGGCCGTGATCGGCCTCGATCCGGGCATGCGCACCGGCGTGAAAGTCGCGGTGGTCGACCGGACCGGCAAGGTGCTCGCCACCGACGTGATTTACCCCCACGAGCCGCGCCGCGACTGGGATGGCTCGATTGCGAAACTGGCGCGCATCTGCGCACAGACCCAGGCTGAGTTGATCAGTATTGGCAACGGCACGGCCTCGCGCGAAACGGACAAGCTTGCGAGCGAACTGATCGCGCGTCATCCGGAGTTCAAGCTGCAGAAGATCGTCGTCTCGGAAGCCGGCGCCTCCGTGTACTCGGCCTCCGAACTCGCGGCGAAGGAATTCCCGGACATGGACGTGTCGCTGCGCGGCGCGGTGTCGATTGCGCGCCGTCTGCAGGATCCGCTCGCGGAACTGGTGAAGATCGAACCGAAGGCAATCGGCGTCGGCCAGTATCAGCACGACGTGAATCAGCGCGAACTGGCCCGCTCGCTCGACGCAGTGGTCGAGGATTGCGTGAACGCGGTCGGCGTGGACGCCAATACGGCGTCGGTCGCGTTGCTCGCGCGCGTGTCGGGTTTGAACGCGACGCTGGCTCGCAACATCGTCGACTATCGCGATGCAAACGGCCCGTTCCCGTCGCGCGAACATCTGCGCAAGGTGCCGCGTCTGGGCGACAAGACCTTCGAACAGGCCGCCGGTTTTCTGCGCATCAACAACGGCGAGAACCCGCTCGACCGCTCCTCGGTTCACCCGGAAGCCTATCCGGTCGTGGAACGCATGCTCGCGAAGATCAGCAAGCATGTCGGCGAAGTGCTCGGCAATCGTGACGCGCTGCGCGGCCTCTCGCCGGCCGAATTCGTCGACGAACGTTTCGGCCTGCCGACCGTGCGCGACATTCTGCTGGAACTCGAAAAGCCGGGCCGCGACCCGCGCCCCGAGTTCAAGACCGCGACCTTCCGTGAAGGCGTCGAGAAGGTCAGCGATCTGACGCCGGGCATGGTGCTGGAAGGCGTCGTGACGAACGTGGCGGCCTTCGGTGCATTCGTCGACATCGGCGTGCATCAGGACGGTCTGGTGCACGTGTCGGCCATGTCGACGAAGTTCATCAAGGACCCGCACGAAGTGGTCAAGGCCGGTCAGATCGTCAAGGTGAAGGTGCTGGAAGTCGACGTGAAGCGCCAGCGTATCGCGCTGACCATGCGTCTGGACGACGAGTTCGGCGCGGCAGCCGCACCGCGCAGCGGTGGCGGCGCCCAGCAGGATCGTGGCGGCTCGAGCCGTTCGGGCGGTGCTGGTCGCGGCGCGCAGCAACAGCGCTCGCGTGAGCCTGAAGCAGGCGGCGCAATGGCCGCGGCATTCGCCAAGCTCAAGCAGAAGTAAGTGGGTCCGTCAGTGTGTGATTCGCTCACGCACTGTCATCCACGATGACTAAGCAGAAAAAAAGCCCACGCAATTGCGTGGGCTTTTTTTATCTCTTTCCGCTTGCCGCGCCTTCACATGCAACGTGCATCCGAACCTCGATCCATCGCGTCAGATCTCGATCTTCGTCCCCAACTCCACCACCCGGTTGGCCGGAATGCTGAAGAAGTCGGTCGGCTTGGCGGCGTTCTGATGCATCCACGCGAACACACGTTCGCGCCACACCGACATGCCCGGCAACTGCGTCGGCACGACCGTTTCGCGAGCGAGGAAGAACGACGTGTCCATCAACTCGAAGGTCATGTCGTGCGTGCGGCCGACTTCGTGCAGCACCGCCTTCACGTCAGGCGTTTCGTTGAAACCGTACGCTGCCTTGACGAGGAACAAGCCGCCGTTCAGATCCTTTACCGTCACGCGTTCCGCATCATTCACGTACGGAATGTCCAGCGTCACGAAAGTCAGGAAAATCGTGCGCTCATGCAGCACCTTGTTGTGCTTCAGATTGTGCAGCAGGCTCACCGGCACGAGCGAATCGCTACCCGTCAGATAGATCGCGGTACCCGACACACGATGCGGAGGATGTGCGAGCAGGCCTTGCAGGAACGGCATAAGCGGAATGCCGTCAGCCGCCGTACGCTCCTTGACGATCATCCTGCCCTTGAACCAGGTCATCAGCAGGAAGAACAGGAGCGCGCCGATGCCGAGCGGCAACCAGCCGCCTTCGGCCACCTTGAGCAGATTGGCGCCGAAAAAGCCTAAGTCGACCGCCATGAACACGCCGATGATCAGCGCCACGAGGAACTTGTTCCAGTTCCATACCTTCACCATAACGACGCAGGCAAGAATCGTGGTGATCACCATGGTGGCCGTCACCGCGATGCCGTACGCGGCGGCAAGATTATCCGAGCTCTTGAACGCAATCACGATGCACAGAATGATGAACAGCAACATCCAGTTCACCACCGGCACATAGATCTGGCCGATCGCCAGTTCCGACGTGTGCAGGATCTTCATACGCGGCACGTAGCCAAGCTGGATCGCCTGGCTCGTCAACGAATAGGCGCCGGAAATCACCGCCTGCGACGCGATCACGGTCGCCACCGTCGACAGCACCACGAGCGGCAGCAGCGCCCAATCCGGTGCAAGCAGGAAGAACGGGTTTTCGATCGCCTTCGGGTCGTGCATCAGCAGCGCGCCCTGGCCGAAATAGTTCAGCACCAGCGAAGGCATGACGAGGAAGTACCAGGCCATGCGGATCGGCTTCGCGCCGAAGTGGCCCATGTCGGCGTACAGCGCTTCGGCGCCCGTCAGCACCAGCACGACCGAGCCAAGCACCACGTAAGCCTGCAACACGTGCGCCGCCATGAAGGTGTACGCGTAGTACGGGTTCAGTGCGCGGATCACATTCGGCGATTGCATGATGTGCCACAGGCCGAGCGCGGCGAGCACCACGAACCACAGCACCATGATCGGGCCGAACAGGCGGCCGACGGTGGCCGTTCCGTGCCGCTGAATCCAGAACAGCAGCACGAGGATCACCATCGTGAGCGGCAGCACCAGATGAGACAGATTGGGCGCAGCGATCTCAAGACCTTCGACCGCCGAGATCACCGAAATGGCAGGCGTAATCACCGCGTCGCCATAGAACATGCAGGCGCCGAAAATGCCGAGCATCATCAACAGCCCGGCCATTTTCGATTTCTGGTCGAGAGAGCGCAGCGCCAGCGCCATCAGCGCGAGGACGCCGCCTTCGCCATTGTTGTCGGCGCGCATCACGAACAGGACGTACTTGATGCTGACCACGATCACGATCGCCCAGAACAGCAGCGAGATCACGCCCAGAATCGATTGGTTGGTCAGCGGAATACCATGTGCCGGGCTGAAGGCTTCTTTCAGCGAGTACAGCGGGCTCGTGCCGATATCGCCGAACACCACTCCGATCGCGGCAATCGCGAGGGAAGGCAGAGGCTGTTTGTGCACGTGATTGTTATCTGTCATAGACGCGAGGAAATCCGTTCCCTGAGCGGAAAAAACGACCGCTATTCTAAACTGCCTGCCTAGCGCCGCCCGGCTTGTTGTGGATACACCACGTGGATGGTCCGCGCAGTGTAGCACTGCGATTTAGGCGCGTCTGCTGCGTCAGGCGTTTCGCCGGCGCGGCATGCGCGTTTTGCGAGGCGCCCTTCGCGGGACATATGGTGGACATATAACGCACATAAAAAAACGGAGCCCAATCGGGCTCCGTCTTGCAGGCACTGCACGGGATACGACGCGATACACACGACGTCGTAGCGCGCATCACGTGCCCGACGACTCCTGGTCCTGCTGCATGCCGCGTTTGATCCACGCGCCGAGGTTATGCGGACGAACCGTGTCCCATTCCTCGAACGGCTGGTGAATCCACGGATTGGTCGGCAGATACTGCACATGGTAATCAGGCTTCACTTTCGAGCAACCCTTGTACCAGAGCACCGCCGAGCGCACTGCGGTGATCGCCGGATAGCGTTCTTTCAGATGCTGCTGCACGCGTGCCAGCGTCACACCCGAATCGACCAGATCGTCGACCAGCAGCACGTTGCCGTGCAACTCGCCGCGCGTCATCGTGATGTATTGCGCGATGTCGAGTTCGCCCTGCTCCGTGCCTGCCGCCTCACGATACGAACTGGTAGCGAGAATCGCCAGCGGCAGATCGTAAATACGCGAGAGCTGGTCGCCGACGCGCAGACCGCCGCGCGCGAGACACAGAATCTTGTCGAACTTCCAGCCCGATTCATGCACCTGCAACGCCAGCAGTTCGATCAGCCGGTGATATTCGTCCCAGCCGACCCACAGGTTCTTGTCGTCGTTGCGCGGATCTTTCATCGCAATCATGGGTACACCTTGCACCATGGCTTAAACCTTGAACGGATGACGAAGCAGAATCGTTTCGTCGCGATCCGGACCGGTCGACACCATGTCGATCGGAATGCCCGCGACTTCCTGCACACGCGTCAGATACGCACGCGCGGTGGCCGGCAGCTTGTCCCATTCCGTGATGCCGACGGTGCTTTCCTTCCAGCCCGCGAAGGTTTCGTACACCGGCACGCAACGCGCGACTTCCGATGCGCCACGCGGCAGCAGGTCCACGTTCTTGCCGTCGACCGTGTAGCCAACGCAAAGCTTCACTTCGTCGAGGCCGTCGAGCACGTCGAGCTTGGTCATGCACAGGCCCGACACGCCGTTGATCTGGATCGAGCGGCGCAGCGCGGCAGCATCGAGCCAGCCGGTGCGGCGCGGACGGCCGGTGACCGAGCCGAATTCCTTGCCGACCTTGGCGAGTTCGAGGCCGATCGGTTCCTGACGCGCGGCGTTATCCGCGTCGTACAGTTCGCTCGGGAACGGACCCGAACCGACACGCGTGCAATACGCCTTGGTGATGCCGAGAATGTAGTTCAGCTTTTGCGGACCCACACCTGCGCCCGCGGTAGCCGCACCGGCCACGCAGTTGCTCGATGTGACGTACGGATAGGTGCCGTGGTCGATGTCGAGCAGTGTGCCTTGCGCGCCTTCGAACAGCAGGTTGTTGCCGGCGGCGTTTTCGTCGTACAGACGGCGCGACACGTCGGTCACCATCGGCTTCAGACGGTCCGCATAGCTCAGCATCGTGTCGAGCGTTTGCTGGAAGTCGACTGCGGCGACGCCCAGGTATTGCGTCAACACGAAGTTGTGGTAATCGAGATTTTCACGCAGACGTTCGGCGAAGCTTTCCGGCTCGAACAGGTCCTGCACGCGCAAACCGCGGCGCGCCACCTTGTCTTCGTAGGCCGGGCCGATGCCGCGGCCGGTGGTGCCGATCTTGCTCGCGCCACGGCGCGCTTCGCGGCCCTGGTCGATGGCAATGTGATACGGCAGGATCAGGGTGGTGGCTTCGGAAATGAAGAGGCGATTCTGAACATCGACCCCGGCGGCTTCGAGCTCGCCAATTTCCTTGAACAGCGCTTCCGGCGACAACACGACGCCATTGCCGATGTAGCACGCGACGCCGGGATGCATGATGCCCGACGGAATCAGACGCAAGATGGTTTTCTTGCCGCCGATGATAAGCGTGTGACCGGCATTGTGACCGCCCTGGAAGCGAACGACGCCTTGGGCGTGGTCCGTCAGCCAGTCGACGATCTTGCCCTTGCCTTCATCACCCCACTGGGTTCCCACGACGACGACGTTGCGCCCGGGGTTCACATTCACTGCGCTGGCAGACATGTTGTTTCGTAAGCTGGTTAAAAACGTATTCTACCTATGTTCGCGGAACCTTCCGAATTTTTCCGTTTCCGCTCAACGGTATGCACGTTATGGTGGGTATATCGAAAATAGCGCGGCGAGGGGCCGCGCCGGGTTCGGCGACGCTTTGGACGCCTTCTGAAATGCCCTTGGGATGCCCCCCTCGGGCGGTCTATCGATTCGTGCTCAGGAACGGGGTTCGACGACCCACGCGCCGTTGCGCTCGACCAACACGCGGTCGCAGGCGAACTCGTCCAGATCGTGCTCGTGGCCAGGCAGCGCCTGGATCACGACTTCACCCGCATCGCGCAATGCGGCGACGCTCACACGCAGCGCGTCGTCATGCTGCCACGGCGCAAGAATCGCGCTGCTGCGGGCTTCAACGGGCGAAATTCGAGCAACTTCACGCAGATCGAGCGAGAAGCCGGTTGCCGCACGCGCACGGCCGTAGGCCTGGCCGACGTGGTCGTAACGGCCGCCGCGCGCAACCGCGTTCGGCACGCCGTCCACATACGCCGAGAACATCACGCCGCTGTGGTACGCGTAGCCGCGCAAATCGGCGAGGTCGATCATCACTTCGGCGCCGTCCACCTGGCTCGCGAGGAATGCGAGGTCGTCGAGCGCGCGGGCGATAGCCGGTGCGTTCGGCAAGCGTGCCCGGGCTTCGTCCAGTACCGAGGCGTCGCCGTAGAGCGTGGGGAGCGAGCGCAGTGCGTCGCGCGTGACCGGCGTGAGATTGGCCGTCAGCTCGACGAGGCGCGGCACATCCTTGCCGGCCAGCGCGTCGTAGAGCGATTGGCCCAACTCCGCAGCAGCAGGCTCCGCTTCGATCAGCGCGGCGAGCACGCCGGCATGACACAAATCGAGCCGCACTTTCGCGAGGCCGGCCAGACGCAGCGCGTCGAGCATCAACTGCTGGATTTCCAGATCCGCTTCGAGACCGGCGTGACCGTAGATTTCCGCGCCGATCTGGATCTGCTCACGCGTGGCGTGCAGGCCACGCGGACGCGTATGCGCCACATTGCCGGCATAGCAAAGACGCGTCACGCCCTGGCGATTCAGCAAGTGCGCGTCGATGCGCGCGACCTGCGGCGTAATGTCGGCGCGCAGACCGAGCGTGCGCCCGGACATCTGATCGACGAGCTTGAACGTGCGCAGGTTCAGATCGTGCCCGCCGCCGGTGAGCAGCGACTCGATGTACTCGAGCAGCGGCGGCATCACCATCTCGTAGCCGTACGAGCGGAAACGGTCCAGCAAATGGCGCCGCAACTCTTCAATCTTGCGGGCTTCCGACGGCAGCACGTCGGCGATATTCTCGGGAAGTAACCAGGTCGACATCGATACAGTCCTACGACGTTGAACACGGCGGCTGGGTGCGCCGGTAAATGTGTGTGAATGGCGGGCGACGGCTCTATTCTGGCGGCTGTCGCGGGTATCGGGGCGGGCCTTTACGGCGCTTCATAACCCTTCCTGGCCCGCGCCGCTGAACGCTCGCTGTTGCCAAGCCGCTGATGCCGCGCAAATGGAGCGCCAACGCAACGGCGCGCAGCGGCGGCGCTATGCGGCGCCTTCAGGTCACGATAAACAGCAGGATCAACCCGAGCACCATCACGACCAGCCCGCCGACGCGAATCTGATGCGGGGGCCGTTCCGCTATTTTACGGAACGTGTCGCGCCAGGCGCTCGGAAAAACGAAGGGAAACATCCCTTCGATAATCAGCATCAATGCGATCGCGAGCAGTAACGAGCCGGCTATGTCCATGCGAATGAAGGGGCCGCGATGCGGATGCCGCGGCCTTCCGGTTATCAGTGTTTGCGCGGTACCGCGGGAGCGTCCGGGGCGGCGCCACCGGTCGGGCTACGCATGAAGCGGAAGAACTCGCTGCTCGGGTCGACCACGATCACGTCGCCCGGCTTGAAGGTGTTCTTGTACGCCTGCATGCTTTGATAAAACTGGTAGAACTGCGGGTCGCTGCCATATGCTTCCGCCGCGATTTCCGCTGCCTTGGCATCGCCCTCGCCCTTGATGGTCTGCGCCTGCTTATAGCCGTCCGCGAGAATCGCCTGTTGCTGGCTGACGGCATCCGCCTTGATCTGGTCGGCCTCGGCCGTGCCCTTCGCACGTTCGTCGGCCGCGGCCTGCTCGCGTGCGGCGATCATCCGTTTGTAGACCGAGTCGGCCATCGCTGCAGGAAAATCGACGCGCGTCAGTTGCACGTCGAGCACCGAAACGCCCAGCGATGCCGCGGCTTTGCTCATCGTGCCGCGCGCTTCGTCGGCAACGGCTTGTTGCTTCGCCAGCGCATCGGTCAACGTGACCTTGCCGAACGCGTCGCCAAGCGCGCTGCGCGACAGCAGCGCGAGGCGATCCGCCAGACTTTGCACGTCGCCGCGGGTTTCGGCGAGCAGCTTCAGCGGATCGGTCACGCGGTATTTGATGACCGGGTTGGCCAGCAGGTCGGTTTTGTCCGACGTGACATAGCGGTCTTCATCCGGCGCGTCGAGCGACTGGATGCGGTTATCGACCAGCGTGACCGTTTGCAACGGCGGCGGCAGCTTCACATGCAAGCCCGGGCCGAGCAATTCGGGCGGGGTGTCGCCATGCGAGGACAGCACAGCCATATGCCGCTGGTCGACCACGAATACCATCGACGATGCGGCAAACAGCACGATGACGACGGCTACGACGAGCGCAATGATCTTGTTCATGATGTGCGCTCCTTATTGAACGTCGTCTTCGCGCATGCGGCTGCGGAAGGAGTCGCGTGAACGCAGTGCGTCGCTGCTGGCGGCGGCTTGGCTGGCAGGCGTCGCAACCGCGGCAGGCGCGGAAGCAGCGGCGGCGGCAGCCGGTGCGGCAGCGCTGCTCGCGGCTTGCGGCGCGGCGGCGCCCGACGTAACGGCAGCACCGGAAGCGGCTGCAGCAGCGTCGGCTACGCGCTGGCGAGTCTGCTCGACCAGCTTGTCGAGCGGCAGATACAACACGTTGTTGCCGCTCTTGCTGTCCACAAACACCTTGGTCGTATTCGAATAGATCTGCTGCATGGTTTCCAGGTACATGCGCTCGCGAATCACAGCGGGCGCTTTCGAGTACTGCGCGTAGACCTGCTTGAAGCGCTCGGCATCGCCTTGCGCCTGGGCCACCGTCTTGTCGCTATACGTTTTCGCTTCGTCGACCTGATGCGCCACATCCGCTTGCGCGCGCGGCAGCAGCTCGGCGGCATAGGCCTGCGCGTCGCGTTTGGCGCGTTCGTTGTCCTGCCGCACTTTGGCGGCATCGTCGAAAGCGGCCTGCACCTGATCGGGCACCTGAACACCCTGGATCGTCACACCGGTCACGGCGAGGCCGGACTGGTATTCATCCAAAGATTGCTGAATCGACGCCATCAGTTGCTGGCGAATTGTTTCGCGATCCTGATAGAGGATGTCGCTGGTGCTGCGCGCACCGACGATGCTGCGCACCGCCGCCTGCGCGGCCTGCATCACGCTCTGATCGGGATCGACGCTGCGGAAGAGATAGTCGGTCGGCTTGCTCACCTGGTACTGCACGGCAAAGCGCACGTCGACGATATCGGCGTCGTGCGTGAGCATCGACGCGTCCTTCACATTGGCGAGGCGGACCACGTTGTTACGGCCGATCTCCACCTGGCGGATCTGGCCGACGTTGACGAGCTCGTGCGCCTCGAACGGATACGGCAGGCGCCAATGCACGCCCTGCCCCGCGGTGTAGCGATACTTGCCGAACTGCATCACGACGCCGGCCTGGCCGTCCTGCACGACGAACACGCCGCTGCCGAGATAGATCGCGATCAACACGCCGATCACGATGCCCACGCCAATGCGCGCGCCGCGACCGTTATCCGGACGGCCACCACCCGCACCGCCGCCCTTGCGGCCGAACACCCGGCTCAAACGGCGGTTGAAATCGCGCCACATCTCGTCGAGATCGGGCGGGCCTTCACCGTCCTTGGCCGGCGGCCGCTTGGGTTCGTTAGGTCGTTGGCGTTCGCCATTGCCGTCGCCCCGGCCCCAACGCGGATCGTTCAGTGAAAGCATGGCGCGCATGCGCAGCCAGATACTCCGCTCGTTGTAATCGTTCACCTGTGTTCGTTCACCAGAGTAGACAGCGGGTCAGTGCAATTGGAGCGGGTCAGTGCCCGAGTTCTGAGACCTTACGGTCCTCGCGTGGTGCTGCCGACCGGTCTTCTTCCGACAGATCGACCAGCGTTTCGGAGAGAGGTTCGGCAGTAGCGATTTCAGCGATGGCAGCGCGCAATGTATCCAGCCCTTGCCCCGTGCGCGCGCTCAAAAAGACGCGCGAAATATTACCATACTCATCCCGCTCGACCGCGTCGCCACGGGCCGCCAACTCCGGCACGGCGTCGATCTTGTTGAACACCAGCACCTGACGGATCGTGTCCGCACCAATTGCGTGCAACACCTCGTTCACCTGATCGATCTGATCGAGGCGCACGGCGCTCGACGCGTCGACCACATGCAGCAGTAGGTCGGCGTGGATGGTTTCCTCGAGCGTGGCGCGGAAAGCCGCCACCAGTTGGTGAGGCAATTCGCGGATGAAACCGACCGTGTCGGATACCACCACCTGGCCGGCTTCGTCGCCCAGATAGACACGGCGGGACGTGGTGTCCAGCGTGGCGAACAGTTGGTCGGCGGCGTACGCCTGCGCCTTCGTCAGCGCATTGAAGAGCGTGGATTTGCCCGCGTTCGTGTAGCCGACGAGCGACACGGACATCGTCTGATTGCGGCTGCGCGCGCGGCGCTGCGTGCCGTGCTGGCGGCGCAGTTTTTCGAGGCGGGTTTTGAGCGCCTTGATGCGCTCGCCGATCAAACGGCGGTCGGTTTCGAGCTGCGTTTCGCCGGGGCCGCGCAAACCGATACCGCCTTTCTGGCGCTCGAGGTGGGTCCATGCGCGGATTAGCCGCGTCGATAGATACTGCAACTGCGCGAGCTCCACCTGCAGCTTGCCTTCATGGCTGCGGGCGCGTTGCGCAAAAATATCGAGGATGAGACTGGTGCGATCGATCACGCGGCGGTTAAGCGCCTGCTCCAGATTGCGCTGCTGCGCAGGCGCCAGAGCGTGATTGAAAATGACGAGTTCGATGTCGTTCGCCTCACAGGCAAGACGCAATTCTTCGGCCTTGCCGCTGCCTACAAACATCTTGGCATCAGGACTGGACCGGCGCCCCGTGAGGGTGACTAAGGGATTGGCGCCCGCGCTTTGCGCGAGCAGGCTGAGTTCTTCCAGACTGGCTTCGAAATCGATCTTACCGAAGTCGATGCCGACAAGCGCTGCATTGATCAAATTGGAGGGTATCAAAATAAGGCGGCCGGGAGTAATCGCCAACGGGCGACGCTACGCCGGCCGCGGACGGGGGTTAGGACTGTTCGGAATCCGGGTGGAAATTCACCGGACGGGCAGGCACGACCGTAGAAATTGCGTGCTTGTAAACCATCTGGGTGACCGTATTCCGGAGCAACACGACGTACTGGTCGAACGATTCGATGTTCCCTTGAAGCTTGATGCCGTTGACCAAGTAGATCGACACCGGCACGTGCTCTTTACGCAGTGCGTTCAAAAACGGGTCTTGTAACAATTGCCCTTTGTTGCTCATAGCAAACTCCGTATTTTTTTGCAGGTTGACTGAATTGACGACGAAGAAAAAGAGATCCGCCGTCAACCGCTACACTATAGCCGATTTTCATTTTTGCGCGAGCGGGCCGGCCTTGCGGCCAAACCCAACACACACGCGGGTTTCAGCCTGGATTTAGCCTTTATCCGCGTAAGGGTTCGTCGACGATCTGAACTCTATGCGCAATGGAGTCCCAGTCAGCTTGAAAGTTTCCCGGAAGCGGTTTTCGAGGTAGCGTTTGTACGTTTCGGTGATCGCATCGAGCGCATTGCCGTGAATCACGATGATCGGCGGGTTCTGTCCGCCCTGGTGCGCGTAACGCAATTTCGGGCGCACCGGACCGCGTCGGCGCGGCTGCTGGAATTCCACTGCCTCGATCAGCGCACGCGTCAACTTCGGCGTCGGCAGCTTGGCCATGGCGGCGGCGTAGGCGTCGTCGACCGAGCGCATCAGCGGGCCGATTCCGGTTTTTTCCGCGGCGGAAATGAAGTGGAATTTGGCGAAGTCGAGAAATTTTAGTTTGCGCTCGATGTCGGCCTTAGTGCGCTCGCGCACATGCGAATCGAGCCCGTCCCATTTGTTCACGCCCACCACCAGCGCACGGCCCTGCTCCACCACGAAACCGGCAATGTGCGCGTCCTGTTCGGAAATATCCTGTTGTGCGTCAAGCAGCAGGATCACGACGTTCGCGTCCGAAATCGACTGGAGCGTTTTCACCACCGAGAACTTCTCGATCGCTTCGAACACCTTGCCGCGGCGGCGCAAACCAGCCGTGTCGATCAGCGTGTAGGGCTTGCCCTGACGCTCGAAGTCGACGTAGATCGAATCGCGCGTGGTGCCCGGCATGTCGAACGCGATCACGCGTTCTTCGCCCACCAGCGCATTGATCAAGGTCGACTTGCCGACGTTCGGCCGGCCGACGATCGCGATCTTCACGCCGTGCGCCTGCTTTTCGTCGTCGCTTTCTTCCGGCTGCCCGGCGTACGCGACACCCAGCGCCTCATTGATCATTTCGGTGACGCCGTCACCGTGCGCGGCGGAAATTGCGCGCGGGTCGCCGAGACCGAGTTCGTAGAAGTCGGCGGCCACCGTGGTGTACTTCATCCCCTCCGCCTTGTTGACGACGAGGAAGATCGGCCGGCCGGTCTTGCGCAGGTAGTCGGCAATCGTCTTGTCCTGCGGCGCGAGGCCGTTGCGACCGTCGACGATGAACACGACGACGTCCGATTCCTCGACCGCCTGGCGGGTTTGACGCGCCATCTCGTGGAGGATGCCGTCTTTCGCGACCGGCTCGAAGCCGCCGGTATCGACGACCAGATACGGCCGGTCGCCAGCACGCCCCTCGCCGTAATGGCGATCGCGGGTGAGACCGGGCAGGTCGGCAACCAGCGCATCACGCGTGCGCGTGAGGCGGTTGAATAGCGTGGACTTCCCCACATTGGGGCGCCCAACCAGGGCAATAACGGGTTTCATCAGATGTTGTTCACGGTGAAACGCGGGATCGAAATCGACGGCCCGCGTAGCGACGCCATGCGGCCGCTACACGGCAGCCTTTGACGAAAATTATCACGAATTCGGCCAGCCCCGGATGTGCTGTCAATATGCGCACCCGGGCGGACGGGGGTTTGGCTGTATGGGGCGGCGCCAATGGGCCGCCAGCTTCAGTCTTTCTTGCTCAACGGCTCAGACCGGTTCGATACGATTCTCTGCGGTATCGACCATGATGCCGTCGAAGGTGGCGCCGCAAGCAGCCACCGATGGCCACATGGGCCGTTTCTGATCCGACTTGCCGGACCAGCCAGTCCGGCGGAGTATTTCTAGTTGCCCAGCTACACAACAAAAACGCGTGCGGCCGGCGAAGCCGGCCTGCACGCTTGACGACGCTTGACTGCCTATAGCCTGCGCGATTAGCGCGGGCGGTAGCCGTACAGGTCGCCGTCGTGCGTCAGCACGACCAGCGTTTCGCCGGCCAGCACCGGCGCCGCGGTAATCGGGCTGCCGTCGGTCTTCACACGGGCCACGAGCGTGCCGTCGTCGCGCGACAGGAAGTGCACGAAACCCTGGTAGTCACCCAGCACGGCGGCATGACCCAGAATGAACGGGACGCTGAGTTCGCGATTCTTCAGCTTGTCGTTCTTCCAGAGCGTCGCGCCGTTGCTGACGTCGAATGCCGACACCACCGACCAGTCGTCGGCCGCCACCACAGCACGGTCATCCTGCGCGAGACCGCTCGTGCTCGAAAACGCCTTTTCCCACACCGCGCGGCCGGAGTTCGCGTCGAAGCAGCCAATCTGACCCTGGAACGTCACCGCGCAGGTTTCCGAGCCAAGCAGCGTGGGCGGGCCCGTCACGTCGTTGATGCGCTCCACTTCCGTCACGCCCTTCGGATACGACACCGGGGTCTGCCAGTAGTTGTCGCCGGTCTGCAGGTTGATCGCGGCAAATGCGCCGCCCGGGAAGCCGGCCAGCACCGCCGCGTCGCCCGCGAACGTCATGCCCGAGGAAACGCGCAGGTTGAGCGGCACCGCGCGGTTGCGATAATTCCACTTCTGCTCGCCAGTTTGCGCATTGAACGCGACGATCTGACCATCGACCGTGCGCACCACCACGAGGCCGTTGCCGACCAGCGGCGGCGAGATGATTTCGCCAGGCGCCTTGGCGGTCCACAATTGTTTGCCGTCCGCGCCGAGCACGTAGACATCGCCCTTCAGGCCGCCAACCGCCGTGAGCGTGCCGTCGCTGCCAACACCTGCCGACAGATCGTCATGCAGCTTGACGCGCCAGATGTCCTTGCCGGTTTGCGCGTCGATCTTCGCAACCGAGCCGTTCGCGCCCGCCGCATACACCGCGTTGCCGACCGCGACCGGCGAGAACAGGTAACGACCCGCCTTGCCGACGCTCGTCTTCCACGCCTGCTGCACGTCGAGCACGGGTTTGAACTCGGTGAGCGGCGTGGGCTCGCGGCGCTCGTCTTTCGTGGATGAGCAAGCCGCCATGGTGAGCACGGTCATCGCACAGGCAACGGGCACAGCGTAACGTTTCAGCAGATTCATCGGTGGACGAAGCATTCAGGAAATGAGTTAAAGGAGACCGGTTGGTCGTATCATGCGGCGCGCTGCATGCGGCGATTAGCCGCCCAGCGCGTCCAGCTTGAACTGAATCAACTGGCGAGCCGAGCTATCGTTTTTCGACAGCGAGTCGAGGGCAAGCTTGTAGGCCGCGCGCGCATCGTCACGCTTGCCTTGGGCGGCGAGCAGATCACCGCGGCCGTCCGCCACAATGCCCTTGAACGCATCGGACTGCGGTTCGGCGAGCAGTGCGAGGCCCTGGTCGTAAGCCTTGTCGTCGAGCAGCAGCGAAGCCAGACGGAGCTTGGCGATCTGCTTGAACTCGTCGTCTTTTGCGTGATCGATGGTCCATTGCAACTGGGCCTTCGCGGCAGCTTCGTCACCCGCGGCGTACAGCGCCTTGGCGGCGCCCAGCGCGGTCATTTGCGCATATGCGGTGCGGCTGAACTTGTCTTCCATATCGGTGGCAACGCGCGTGATCTTCGCCTTGTCCCCCGATGCCACGGCCTGCTGCACCTGGTCATACAGCACCGCGGCTTCCGCGGCCTGGCGCCGTTGCCAGAAATTCCAGCCGTTCCAGCCGGCGGCGGCAACCAGGGCCACCAGCACGATCCACGTGGTTGCATTGCCCCACTGCGTCCACCATGCCTTCAGACTTTCAATCGATTCTTGTTCGTCGTGGTAACTCATCGCCCGGCGATTTCCTCTTTCTTGATACGTGTGCGTGTCGAGCCAAGGGGCTCGACGACATCGCGATCAGTCGTCGCCGTCTTCGGCGGTTGCAACCATCGCATTGATTAGAAATTCGGTCAAGTCTTCGGCGGGCACGTTATGTTGCTCGTTTTTACCGCCGTTAGAACTTGTATCACGGAGCGGTTTGACGCCGACCGTGCCGTTCGCAATCTCGTCTTCGCCGAGGACCACCGCGAATGCCGCGCCGCTCGCGTCGGCACGCTTCATTTGCGACTTGAAGCTCGCTGTCTGACCGTCCGCGCTGCAATGCAGAATCACGTCGAGACCCGTGTCGCGCAACCGCTCGGCGATGATAAAGGCCTGCTCGCGCGCAGCTTCACCCTGATGGACTACGTATACGTCGCAGCCTTCGTCTTCCGGCACGAGCTGATCTTCTTTCAGCAACTCGAGGATACGCTCGACGCCCATGGCCCAGCCGCATGCGCCCGTCGGCTTACCGCCGAGCTGTTCGATCAGCGGATCGTAACGGCCGCCGGCCGCGACCGTGCCTTGCGCGCCGAGCTTGTCGGTCACCCACTCGAACACGGTCAGATTGTAATAATCGAGACCGCGCACGAGACGCGGATTGATCGTGAACGGAATGTTGTTCGCCTTCAGAATGCGCTGCAGGCCTTCGAAGTGCGCGCGTGATTCTTCGCCGAGAAAATCGATCAGCTTGGGTGCGTTCTGCGCGACTTCCTGCATGGCCGGATTTTTCGTGTCGAGCACGCGCAGCGGGTTCGTATACAGGCGACGCTTCGCTTCTTCGTCGAGCACGTCCATGTGCTTTTCGAGGTACGCAATCAACTCGACGCGATGCGCCGCGCGCTCTTCCACGAGACCCAGCGAATTGAGCTCGAGCTTGATGCCCATCAAGCCGAGGTCGTCCCACAGACGCTGGCACATCATGATGATTTCAGCGTCGGCGTCCGGACCGGCAAAGCCCAGCGCTTCCACACCGACCTGATGGAACTGGCGATAGCGGCCGCGCTGCGGACGCTCGTGACGGAACATCGGGCCGATGTACCACAGGCGTTTCGGACCGTCGTACAGCATGTTGTGCTCGATCGTCGCGCGCACCACAGCCGCCGTATTTTCCGGGCGCATCGTCAGATTTTCGCCGTTCAATGCGTCGGTAAAGCTGTACATCTCTTTCTCGACGATGTCGGTCACCTCACCGATACCGCGCTTGAACAACTGCGTATGCTCGATGATCGGCGTACGAATATTCTGGTATCCGTACGAGCGCAGCATCGACTTGACGGTCGCTTCAAAAAATTCCCACAGCCCGGCGTCCTGCGGAAGGATGTCATTCATGCCCTTCACACCGGACAACTTTTCGAGCTTTTTCTTCTGTTCAGTCATCTGTCTTCGATTGGCGGTATTTAGTTGAGTGCTTCGGCGCGGCCATAGCGGCGCTCGACGTAGTCACTCACGATTTGCTGGAATTCTTGCGCGATGTTCTCGCCGCGCAGCGTCTTGACCTTCTCGCCGTCGATGAACACCGGCGCGGCCGGATTTTCGCCCGAACCCGGCAAGCTGATGCCGATATTCGCCTGCTTCGACTCGCCCGGACCGTTGACGATGCAGCCCATCACCGCGACGTGCATCTTTTCGACGCCAGGATATTGATCGCGCCACACCGGCATCTGCGTGCGCAGATAGGTCTGGATTTGCGACGCCAGCTCCTGGAACAGCGTGCTGGTGGTACGGCCGCAACCCGGGCACGCGATCACCATCGGCGTGAACGAACGCAAGCCCATGGTCTGCAGAATTTCCTGGCCGACGATCACTTCACCCGTGCGCGGGCCGCCTGGTTCCGGCGTCAGCGAGATACGGATCGTGTCGCCGATACCTTGCTGCAGCAACACCGACAACGCAGCGGTCGACGCCACAATGCCCTTCGACCCCATGCCCGCTTCGGTCAGACCCAGATGCAGCGCGAAGTCGCAACGACGAGCGAGTTCACGATACACCGCGATTAGATCCTGCACGCCGCTGACCTTGCACGACAGAATGATCTTGTTGCGCGGCAGGCCGATTTCGACCGCGCGCTCCGCCGAGCCGATCGCCGACTGGATCAACGCTTCGTACATCACGCTCTGCGCTTCCCACGGCGTGGAACGCGCGGCGTTTTCGTCCATCATCTTCGCGAGCAGGTCCTGGTCGAGGCTGCCCCAGTTGACGCCGATCCGCACCGGCTTGTCGTACTTCACCGCCGCTTCGATCATTTGCGCGAACTGCGTGTCGCGCTTCGCGCCGTGGCCGACATTGCCCGGATTGATCCGGTACTTCGACAACGACTCCGCGCACGCGGGGTAATCGCGCAGCAGCAAATGGCCGTTGTAATGAAAATCGCCGACCAGCGGCACCGACACGCCCATGCGGTCGAGCTGCTCGCGAACCGCCGGC
The DNA here is from genome assembly GCF_905221015.1 of Paraburkholderia nemoris. Lineage (NCBI taxonomy): Bacteria > Pseudomonadati > Pseudomonadota > Betaproteobacteria > Burkholderiales > Burkholderiaceae > Paraburkholderia > Paraburkholderia nemoris. The sequence continues at coordinate 70,332 of NZ_CAJNBO010000015.1, forward strand.
ACGGCCGCCGCCGCTTCCGGCGTGTTGACCGTGATACGCACCAGTTCCGAACCGGCTTGCGCCAGTTCCTTGATCTGGATCGCCGTGCCGATCGCGTCCGCGGTGTCGGTGTTGGTCATCGACTGGACGCGCACGGGGGCATCGCCGCCGACGGTGACGAGCTGGCCGCCCCAGCGGACATCGACTGCGTGCGACTTGCGCCGCGCAGCGTGGCCGCCGAACACCGGCTCGTTTGAAACGATCTTGCTACTGGATTGGGATTGAGCTTCGGATTGCATCGAAAAACCCATTTACGCCGCATGCGCCACACAAAAGACGTAGCGCCTGAATTGAAAAAGCGCCGCGAACCGGTTGGCCGCGACGCATACCGTATCTATCAAGGCAACGCGAAGCGCGCCACGTTACCCTTGGCTGCCGAATATTTGGACGGATCGACTGGCTGACCATCGAGCGTAAGCGACTCGAGACCCGCCTTGTTGCCGACCGTGACCTTGAAAGGGCCCGCGCCCGTTACTTCCTTCGTATCGCCTGCGTGCACGAGGCCGGAGAACACTTCCTTGCCGTCCTTGCCACGCACGCTGAACCAGCTGTCCTGCGTCACGCGCAACGCGATGATCGCCTCACCCGCGGCCGGAGCCGCCGTATCCGCTGCGGCCGATGCGCCTATCGCGGCGACCACCGGCGCGCTCGCGCCTTGTGCCGCCGCCTGGACTTGCGAACCGGCCTTCGGCGGGATTGCTGCTGCCGTGACCGCCGGAGCGGAAGACGGCGCTTCACCGGTCGCCAGCGGCGCGGGCATCGGCGTACCCGACGCTGCGTTATCCACCGCAGCCTGCGCTTCCGGGACCGAAGCCGCGTCTTCCGCGCTTGCCTCGGAACCTGCCGACTGACCCTGCGCCACCGCGCCCGATGCACCGGTCGAGCCACCCGCCGCGCCGTTGGCGCTCGCCTTCAATCGTGCAAGCCACGCCGACGAATCACCGCCATTGGTATGCCACATACCGAGCGCGATCACCGCGACGATTATCGCTGCAATGCCCCACAGCCACGAGCGGCTCTTTTGCCCACTGCCGCCGAGCGACAGCGATACGCGGCCGCGCGGCAAATCCTTGCCCGACGACGCCGGCATCGACAGATCCGGCGCGGGCACACCCTTCTCGCGGCGCAAAGCCTGTGTGAACGGCGTGGGATCCGCGCCGAGCATCTTCGCGTAGCTGCGTACCACACCGAGCGCGAAGGTCGTGTCCGGCAGATGGCTGATGTCGCCCGATTCGAGCGCACGCAGCTTGGTGACGGAGACCTTCAGGCGCGCCGACACGTCTTCGATCGTCCAGCCCTTCAATTCACGCAATTGAGTCAAGCGCGCGCCAACGGCCGCCAGGGAATCAAAACTCGCCGGGCCCGGCTGCACAACAGGCTGCACCACCGCCCGGGCGACTGGCGCCGGATGGCCTTCGTTTGTGTCTGTGTCCTGCGGTTGCGGCTGCGGGTGCTGCGGCTCACTCATCCCAAATCCTTTCGCGTCGATTCTTTTTCACTTGTGCAAACCGGACGGGCCAAAGCCTCACGCCCGAATCGCAGACCGTTTATAACAAAATGCGCGGCCTTGTGTGCCGCTTCCGATCGCTTCTGCAAACTTTCTTTTCAACCGCGGATGGTGTGGAGCGTTTTCACGCGCCCGGATCGCTTTCCGCCGAACGCTCGCGCCCCACTATCTCGCGCGATTACACGGCGCGCACCTCGATAATCTTCGCTGCCTTCCCGGTGCGCTCAGCGAGGCGCGTGCGGTCTTTCACCGCACCGGCCAACTGACCGCAGGCAGCGTCGATATCATCGCCGCGTGTCTTACGCACTGTGGTGACGACGCCCGCGTCCATCAACACTTGTGCAAACCGCTTGATCTGTTCCGGCTTCGAGCGGATGAGGCCCGATTCAGGGAACGGATTGAACGGAATCAGGTTGAACTTGCACGGTACATCACGCGTAACCGCCAGCAATTCGCGCGCTTGCGCTTCGCTGTCGTTCACGCCATCGAGCATGCAATATTCGAACGTAATGAAATCGCGCGGCGCGACTTTCAGATAGCGCTGGCAAGCAGCCATCAATTCGCGCAGCGGATACTTCTTGTTCAGCGGCACCAGCATGTCGCGCAGCGGGTCGCTCGGCGCATGCAGCGAGACCGCGAGCGCCACCGGCAGATCGGCGCCAAGTCGGTCCATCATGGGCACGACGCCCGAGGTGGACAACGTGACGCGGCGGCGCGACAGGCCGTACGCGTTATCGTCCAGCATCAGGCGCATGGCGGGCACCACCGCGTCGTAATTGAGCAGCGGCTCGCCCATACCCATCATCACCACGTTCGTGACGACGCGCTCGCCTTTGCCGTCACCGCCCGTGGCGCGCCCGCCGTCGGTGCCGCGCGTCGCGCGCAGCGCGAACTCGGCCATACGCAGCTGGCCAATGATTTCGCCGGTGGTGAGATTGCGGGAGAAACCCTGTTTGCCGGTCGAACAGAAACGGCAGTTGACCGCGCACCCGGCCTGCGACGACACGCACAGCGTGCCACGCGTTTCTTCGGGAATGTAGACGGTTTCAACCGCGTTGCTGTTGCCGACGTCGATCAGCCACTTGCGTGTGCCGTCGGTCGAAATATTGTCGCTGACGATGCCGGGCATCGTGATCGTTGCGCGCCCTTTTAGCTTTTCGCGCAAGGACTTCGCCAGATCGGTCATGCCATCGAAGTCGGCAGCGTTGTACTGGTGGATCCAGCGCTGCAATTGCTTGGCGCGAAACGGCTTCTCGCCCAGGCTGCCGCAGTAGGCGACAAGCCCTTGGGCGTCGAGGTCGAGAAGGTTGACGGTGGGACTGCTCGTCATATCGAATCCTGCCATTTCAGTGCGAGACTACGTTCATGCAACAAGCTGCATGAACGCAATGCCGTTCGCGCCCATTCCTGCTGCTTTACCTTACTACTTTGCCGGGCTGTTCGTGCGGATTCGTGCGACAAATCCAACGGCAGCGCACGAATCGCGCGGATAGCGCCTTGCAGGCCAAGCGCGCTCAGAGGCGCTCAAACCTGCCCAAACCCGCTTAACGCGAGTAGACGTTCACTTGCGGGAAGAAGAACGCGATTTCAACTGCAGCCGTTTCAGCGGCGTCCGAACCGTGCACCGCGTTAGCGTCGATGCTGTCAGCGAAGTCAGCGCGGATCGTGCCCTTTTCTGCCTTCTTCGGGTCCGTTGCGCCCATCAGATCGCGGTGCTTCAGGATCGCGTTTTCGCCTTCCAGCGCTTGCACGACCACCGGGCCCGAGATCATGAAATCGACCAGATCCTTGAAGAACGGGCGTGCAGCGTGCACAGCGTAGAACTTCTCTGCGTCAGCGCGCGACAGGTGGACCATGCGCGAAGCCACGATCTTCAGGCCAGCGTTTTCGAAACGGCTGTAGATCTGACCGATCACGTTCTTGGCCACTGCGTCCGGCTTGATAATCGACAGGGTGCGTTCGATCGCCATAAAAACTCCAAAAAATTAAGAGGTTACAGATTCAAATGAATCCGCTATTGTAGCATGTTCCCGTGTATGATTGCGATTGAACCCTTACAACATTGAAAGACTCCAAGCAGGAGTTTCTGAATACTGGTAGCGTAGGTCGTGTGGACATTTTCTGGGTATTGAAACTCCCTGCCACCGCGCCAATCTTAGGGATGAACACCCTGCGACTGGCGGCAAGCATTCCGGCCGGCGCCGCACTACCTGACGCACCTGCTGCGCAACCCGCGGCACAACCATTACGCAACATGCTTCTGAGGTAAGGAGAGACCATGAACGATCATCCGTATAGCTTTGGCCGCAATGGCGCAGTCAGCACGGTCGAAACGCGCAACCGCGTACTACGGAACACCTACTGGCTGCTAGCGCTGTCCATGATTCCGACCGTGCTCGGCGCATGGGTGGGCGTGGCAACCGGTTTCTCGCTGTTCGCCGCCACCAGCCCTGGCATGAGCATGCTGGCGTTCTTCGCGATCGCCTTCGGTTTCATGTTCGCCATCCAGAAAACCAAAGACAGCGCCATCGGCGTGTTCGTGCTGCTCGGCTTCACGTTCTTCATGGGCCTGATGCTGTCGCGCATCCTGAGCTTCGTGCTCGGTTTTTCGAACGGCCCGTCGCTGATCATGCTCGCCTTCGGTGGCACTGGTGTGATCTTCGCCTCCATGGCAACGATCGCCACGGTCAGCAAGCGTGACTTCTCGGGTCTCGGCAAGTGGCTGTTCATGGGCGTCATCGTGCTGCTGCTGGCTTCGGTCGCTAACGTGTTCCTGCACCTGCCGGCGTTGATGCTGACGGTGTCGGTGCTGGCCATCGTGATCTTCTCGGCCTACATGCTGTTCGACGTCCAGCGCGTCGTGAACGGCGGTGAAACGAACTACATCACCGCTACCCTCGCGATCTACTTGGATCTGTACAACGTGTTCGTCAACCTGCTCGCGCTGCTCGGCATCTTCGGCGGCAACCGCAACTAAGTCTGACGCAAGGCGCGGCGCCCGAAACGCCGGCCTTGAAAAAAAGCCCATGGCGAGCAATCGTCATGGGCTTTTTTCATTGCGCTGCCGGCATGTCAGCGGTGAATCGCCGGGCATGGTGATGTCAGATACCAGTCAATCAGAGACGGATCAGACGCTCAGCCAGGCGAAACCTTCATCCTGAGAGGCGACCACCACTTCGGTCGGCGCGGCGCCCAGCACACCCGCCATGGCGGCCTGCGCGAGTTCCGGCGTGTTGTTCTGCTGGCTCAGATGGGCAGCCACCAGATGGCGCAAGCGCGAACGGTCGAGCGAGGCCAGGATTTCGGCCGCCGCTTCGTTGTTCAGATGCCCGTGATTGCCGCCGATCCGCGCCTTCAGCGATTGAGGATACCGGCTACCCGCCAGCATCCGCACGTCATGATTGCATTCGAGCACCAGCGCGTCACAGCCGCTCAGCACCGCGCTGATGTGCGGCGTGGAAGTGCCGACGTCGGTCAGCACGCCAAGCCGGCTCGCGCCGTTGGAGAGCACGTACTGCAGCGGCTCGCGGGCGTCGTGAGGAACGGTGTAAGGGAGAATGCTCAGGTCGCCGATCGCCACCGCTTCGTCGCCCCACAGCACCTGCAGATCGACGTCGGCTTCGTCGGCACCCACCGCGCGGGCGGTGCCCCAGCTCATGTACAACGGGATCGACCACTTGCGCGCCAGCGTCAGCGCGCTGCCAATGTGGTCGCTGTGTTCATGGGTAATCAGAATGGCGTCGAGACCCTCGACGCTCGCGCCGAGCCGCGTCAGACGCCGCTCGACTTCCTTGGCCGAAAAGCCGCAATCGAGCAGAACGCGCGTGGTGGTCGCGCCGCATTGCGCTTCCACCAGCAAGGCATTGCCTTCACTGCCGCTGCCGAGACTGGCGAAGCGCACAGCTCGCGCTTAGTTCAGTTGCGCGTGCAGCAACGTCACGATGCGCTGCGCGTCGGACGAGTTATCCACCTGCCCGTTTGCGTCCAGCACCGCCACCTGCGTCACGGTGTCGCCCTTCGAGCGCACATTGACGAGGAATTCCTGACCCGGCTTCTTCGACGAATTGCCGCTGTAGAACAGCTTGCCGAAGAGCCCTTCCTTCTTCAGCTCCTGCATCGAGTCCGCGTAGCGCACGTAGTAGATGCCTTTCGCGCGGTCGCGGTTGTCGACAGTGAAGTTGGTGCGGTCAAGCGCAAGACCCACGCGCAACCATGCGCGGTCGAACGATTCCTGCAGGTCGAGCGTCGATGCGCCCGCGCTCTGGTCGATCGTGGCCGGCGCAGTGGCCGAACGGGCATCGGTCAGGAGTTGCTTCGATTGCGCTTCGGTCAGGCCGAACTTCTGCATCAGCTTGGTCAGGAACAGCGCTTCCAGCGCCGGATCGCGCGGACGCTCTTCCCAGCGCGACGACGTCTTGTCCTGGCCCGTCAGCATTTCTTCCATCGCGCTATGCGTGATCGAGATGTCCGTCGTGTCAGCCGGCCCGCGCGACACGAGCGTGCGGAAGCTGTCACGGGTGCCCGACGAGTAAGCGAAGTCGATCACCTTGCCGACCGTGCGACGGAACCAGTCGTCCGGAATATTGGCGCGGTTTTCAGCCCAGTCGGTGGTCATGATGCCCGTGGCCGGCGCATCGGTTTTCAGCGCGAAGCCGTTTTCCTGCCAGAACTCCTGCAACTGCGGCCACAGTTGTTCAGGCGTGCGGCCGTCGACGACCAGCCAGCGACGGTCGCCGTCACGCTCGATGTGCATGCCCAGCGGGTCTTGCGCATTCGGCTGGCCTTCGGTGGAATTACCCGCTGCCGTGACCGCGCGTTGCTGCGCGCCGCCCAGCGCCAGGTTGGCCGGCGGCGCAACATAGCGCCCGTCGGTCGGCGCGGTGCTCAGGTCGCCAGGAACGGCGAGCGGCGGTGCGCTGCCCGCGCCCTTATAGTTGACGCGGTCGGAGGCGAACCAGTCGTTCAGCGTGTCACAGCCGGCGAGCGTTACCAGGGCAAGCGCCAGCGCCGCCATGCGGGTTGCGTGGAGGGAAAGTGCGGAACGTTTCATGAGGTCCTTCGTGATGCTGGAACGCGGTGCCTGGTTCTGTGTGCCGGGAACGTGGGCTGGATCGACGTCGGTTAAGGGAATGCCGGTGGCAGGCTTTCTTGAGCGCTGGGGGCGCGGGTTTGAGCCCGCTTAGCCCAGCAGACCCGCTTCGCGCAGCGCGCCGCGCACCACGTCGTGGTATTGCGCGTCGAGCGGCGTGAGCGGCAGGCGGATTCCGCCCTGCACACGACCCAGTTGCTGCAACGCCCATTTCGCCGGAATCGGATTCGACTCGATGAACAGGTTCTTATGCAGCGACAGGAGTTTCAGATGAATCTCGCGGGCAGTCTTCGCGTCCGCGGCAAGCGCAGCCTTGCACAGATCGCTCATGGCGCGCGGCGCGACGTTCGCGGTGACCGAAATATTGCCGTGGCCGCCAAGCAGCATCAGCGCGATCGCCGTGGGATCGTCACCGCTATAGATGCCGAAATGGGCGGGCGCCGACTTGATCAGGTGCGCGGCGCGGTCGATATTGCCGGTCGCTTCCTTCACACCGATGATGCCCGGCACCTGCGCGCAACGCAGAATCGTTTCGTTGCTCATGTCCGCGACCGTACGGCCCGGCACGTTGTACAGGATCACCGGCAGATCGACGGTTTCGGCAATCTTCGCGAAGTGGCGATAGATGCCTTCCTGGGTCGGCTTGTTGTAGTACGGCACGACCTGCAGCGTGGCGTCCGCGCCGACGTCTTTCGCCTGCTGCGTGAGCTCGATGGCTTCAGTGGTGGAATTGCCGCCCGAGCCCGCGATCACCGGAATCCGGCCCGCCGTGTGCTCGACTGCGGTTTTGACCATCAGCACGTGCTCTTCGACCGACAGCGTGGCCGACTCGCCACTCGTGCCGACCACAACCAGTGCGTTCGTGCCCTCTGCGATATGCCAGTCGATCAGTTTGCGAAACGCCGGCAGATCGAGGCCGCCGTCTTCGAGCATCGGAGTAATGATGGCAGGGATGCTGCCGCGAATCTGAACGCCGCCAGTGCTGCTTTGATTGCCGTTAGTCATGAAACGCCATGAATTTGATCAGGTAAACCGCGATTGTAGCGGATTAGCCAGCCAGCTCGTAACAACGCGGGGGTGCCGCATCTGCACGCTCGGCTGAGCGATCCGCCTCCATAATTGCGCATATCCGCTGGACGTAAGCCGGGCGCGGCTGCGCGAGAAATCCGTCTTGAAATGCGACCACGCGGAGATGCCCGCGCACCACCTCGAGCAGCTCGCCGGGTGCAAGCAAAAACGCCGGGTTAGACGGTTTGCCGACCCGTTCGTTGCCTTGCGCGAAGGTCTCGTAAACCAGTACGCCGCCGGGCGCGAGCGAACGCAAAAGCTGCGGAAACAGCGGCCGGTGCAGGTAGTTCGTGACCACGATCGCGGCGAATTTCGTGTCTGCAGGCAAGGGCCATGCAGCGCCTTCGATGTCGGCCGCTAGCGCGGTAATGCGCGGATCGTCGCGCATCAGGTCCAGCGCAGCCGCATCGCGGTCGAGCGCGGTCACCGGATGGCCCAGCGATGCAAAGAACCGCGCATGCCGCCCGGCCCCCGACGCCACGTCGAGCACCGCGCCACCCGGCGCGACCAGATGCGCCCAGTGGCGCACCCAGCGCGACGGTTCGCCGTTTCCGTGCGAGGGACCGTCCGACGTGGCAACCGGAGTGCTCATCGCTTCAGCGCCGCGCTCAGTTGTACGACAGGCCCATCGCCTCACGCACGTCGCGCATCGTTTCCGTTGCGAACTTGCGGGCCTTGTCGCAGCCATCGGCGACGATCGCACGCAACAGCGACGGATCGTCCATGTACTTCTGCGCGCGCTCGAGCATCGGCTGCTGCTCGCGCAGAATGCCTTCGATCACCGGCTGCTTGCACTCGAGGCAACCAATACCCGCGCTTCGGCAGCCCTTCTGCACCCACTCGTGCGTGGCTTCGTCCGTGTAGACCTGATGCAGCTGCCACACCGGGCACTTGTCCGGATCACCCGGATCGGTGCGGCGCACGCGGGCGGGATCGGTCGGCATGGTGCGGACCTTCTTCGTGATCGTTTCCGCGTCTTCGCGCAGGCCGATCGTGTTGCCGTACGACTTCGACATCTTCTGGCCGTCCAGACCCGGCATGCGCGACGCTTCGGTCAGCATGGCCTGCGGTTCGACCAGAATGATCTTGCGCGAGCCTTCGAGGTAGCCGAACAGACGCTCGCGATCGCTCATCGACAGGCTCTGCGATTCCTGCAGCATCGCCCGCGCCTGCTCGAGCGCTTCGTCGTCGCCTTCCTGCTGATAGGCGTTGCGCAGCTCGTGATAAAGCTTGGCGCGCTTGCCGCCCAGCTTCTTGGCCGCTTCATTCGCCTTCTCTTCGAAGCCCGGTTCGCGGCCGTACAGGTAGTTGAAGCGGCGCGCGATTTCACGCGTCATTTCGACGTGCGGCACCTGATCTTCGCCAACCGGCACGAGCGAGCCGCGGTACAGCAGAATGTCCGCCGCCATCAGCACCGGATAACCGAGGAAGCCGTAAGTGGACAGGTCCTTGTCCTTCAGCTTTTCCTGCTGCTCCTTGTAGGTCGGCACGCGTTCGAGCCAGCCGAGCGGCGTGCTCATGCCGAGCAGCAGCGCCAGTTCCGCATGTTCGGGCACCTTGCTCTGAATGAAGAGCGTAGCCTGCGCCGGATCGATGCCCGACGCGAGCCAGTCGATCAGCACGTCCCACACGTTCTTTTCGATCACTTCGGGCGTTTCGTAGTGCGTCGTCAGCGCGTGCCAGTCGACCACACAGAAGAAACACGGGTACTCGGACTGCAGCCGCACCCAGTTTTTCAGCACGCCGTGATAGTGGCCGAGGTGCAGCGACCCGGTGGGCCGCATGCCGGAGAAGATACGGTCTGGGAACATGGTTATTTAGAAAAGCGAAACAAGTGGAGTCAGAATTGCGGTAATCGCACCGTAGCCGAGCGTGACGAGCGGGCTGAGCCAATAGCGCGTGAGCGTGCCCGTCATGACGAGCGCCATCACGATGAAAAAGCCGTACGGTTCGAGGCGCGACAACGCGATCGATTGCCGTGGCGGCAACAGCGCCATCAGCACGCGGCCGCCGTCGAGCGGAGGCAGCGGAAACAGGTTGAGCACGCCGAGCACGAGGTTCACGCCGACGCCGGCTGCCGCCATGCGCGTGAAGAAAGGCTCGTCAACCCCACCCACCGCAAGTGCGACGCCGATCAGGCCCCACACCAGCGCCTGCACGAAATTGCAGCCCGGGCCGGCGGCCGCGACCCACAGGCTGCCCCAACGCGGATTGCGCAGATTGCCGAAGGCGACCGGCACGGGCTTCGCGTAACCAAACATGAACGCGCCGCTGGTCGCGAAGTACAACAGCAAGGGAATCGCGATCGTGCCGAGCGGATCGATGTGCCGCATCGGATTGACGGACACGCGGCCGAGCACGTAAGCAGTGTTGTCGCCGAGCCAGCGCGCGACGTAGCCATGCGCGGCTTCATGCAGCGTGATCGCGAAAATCACCGGCAACGCGTAAACCGCAATGGTCTGTATCAGGGAAGAATCCATAACTCGCTATTGTAACAACGCGATTGCGTGCGTCTGTCCGCTTTCACTCATGCCGTCTCTTCGAGCCCGAAGGGTGCGAGAGAACCGCGCCCTGCCCGCACCAGCACCGGTTCGGCGCCGGTCAGATCGATCACGGTGGACGGTTCGCACACACACGGGCCGCCGTCGATCACCAGGTCCAACTGTTTCTCGAGCCGTTCGCGGATTTCTTCCGGGTCGTTCAGCGGCTGGGTTTCGCCCGGCATGATCAGTGTGGAGCCGAGCAGCGGCTGGCCGAGTTCTTCGAGGATGGCCAGCGTGATCGCGTGTTCCGGCACCCGCAGGCCGATGGTCTTGCGCGACGGGTGCGACAGGCGGCGCGGCACCTCTTTGGTGGCCTGCAACACAAACACGTAAGGGCCCGGCGTGACCGATTTGATCAGGCGGTACTGGCGGTTGTCGACCATTGCGAAGTTCGACAGCTCCGAGAGATCGCGCACCAGCAGCGACAACAAGGCCTTCTCGTCGAGTCCGCGAATGCGCCGCAGGCGCTCGACCGCGTCCTTGTCGTCGAGGTGGCAGGCGAGCGCGTAGCTCGAGTCCGTCGGCAACGCGACGACGCCGCCGTCGTTGATGATCTGCACGGCCTGTTTGACGAGGCGCGGCTGCGGGTTATCCGGATGAAGCCGAAAGTATTGGGACATTTTGACTAACGGTGGCTGCGGGTGACGGCGTGGCTACGGGCGAGAAAGCAGGCGTGAATGCAGACGGAAGATCGGGCGAAAGCCCGCCCCTCGGACGGGGACAGTCGCGCATATCGTGCCGCCGCGGCACGGCGCGCGATCACAGCCAGCGTTCCCAGACGGGCTTGAGATCGGAAGGCAGCGGCGGCAGCGTGCCGAGATCGACACGGCCTTCGCCGGGTGCATGGAAATCGGAACCGCGCGACGCTTCGAAGCCGAAGCGGCGCGCGACGTCCGCATATTCGCGGTACTGATCCGGCGTGTGGCTGCCCGTCACCACTTCGATCGCTTTACCGCCGAGGTCGATGAATTCGGCGAAGAACGCGTCGAATTCGACTGGCGAGTACGCATAGCGCCCCGGGTGCGCGATGATCGCCTCGCCGCCGGCCGCCTGAATCCAGCCGACCGCGTCCGCCAGTTTCGCCCAGCGATGCGACACGTAGCCGGGCTTGCCGTCGCCGAGATAGCGGGTGAACACGTCCTGCGTCGAGCTGGCGTAGCCGTTTTCGACCATGAAGCGCGCGAAGTGCGTGCGCGAAATCATGTCCGGGTTCGAGACGTATTTGAGCGCACCTTGATAGGCGTCGGGGATGCCGAGCGTGGCCAACTGCTCGCCAATCGCTTCCGCGCGCGCGGCGCGGCCGTTGCGGGTTCGTGCGAGGCCGTCGATCAGGATCGAGCTGGTCGGGTCAACACCGAGGCCGACGATGTGCACGGTGCGCGACGCCCACGTGACCGAAATCTCCACGCCGCTCAGATAGCCCATGCCGAGCGCTTCAGCCGTGCTGCGCGCTTCGTGCTGGCCACCCAGTTCGTCGTGGTCGGTCAGCGCCCACAGCGTCACGCCGCCCGCGTGCGCGCGGCGCGCAACATCGGCCGGCGCGAACTGGCCGTCGGAAACGGTGGAGTGACAGTGGAGGTCGGCGTTCATCTTTGTCTTGAGAAGGTTCTGCACTCATTTTACTGCAACGCAGTAAATGGCCGCAGCGCTATCTCGCGATAATGGCCTGCGCGTCGAAACCCTTTTGCAAGGTTCAGGCGCAGAAGCCCTCGATCAGCGCGGCTACCTGCTCGGGCTGGTCGTGATGCACCATATGCCCCGCCTCGTCGATGATCTTCTCGCGCCAGTTCGGAAAAGCCTGGAAGCGAGCCTTGAATTCGTCGAGCGGAATCTCACCGGCAATCTGTGCGAGCGTGGGCGAGTTGGCGGCCTCGACGTGCAGCACTTTCGCCGTGACCTTGCGCCAGACGGCCATCACTTCGTCGAGGCGGTACAGCGTCGGCCCGCGCAGTTTGTGCGCCGGATCGGCGAGCAGCATGAAGCGCCCTTCTCCGTCCGGCTTGGACCAATGCTGCGCGAGGAACTCTGCGCGCTGGGGAGCAAGGCGCGGGTTGGTCTTGATCAGACGGCCGGCGACGTCGTCGAGCGACGCATAGCGCTTCAACTGGGGCGGATCGCGCAACTCGTCGAGCCAGTTGCGCAGACGCTTGGGCGCTTGCGCCGAGTGCGACGGCGCGAGACCGAAGCCTTCCAGATCGACCACGCGCCGCACCCGCTCCGGCCGCACGCCCGCATACAGGCAGACGATGTTCGCGCCCATGCTGTGGCCGACCAGATTGACTTCGCCGGTCGGCGCATAGTGGTCGAGCAACGCGTCCAGGTCGCCGAGGTAATCCTGGATCCAGTAGTTGCCGCCGCCGCGCTCGGCGACCGGCCAGTCCGACAGGCCGAAGCCGCGCATATCGGGCGCAATCACCTGCCAGTCGCCACCCAATGCGTCGACGACGAACTGGAACGATGCCGCCACGTCCATCCAGCCGTGCAGCATGAAGAGCATCGGCGCATCCGGATTGCCCCAACGCCGCACGTGCAGACGGATGCCGCGCACGGCGACGAATTCAGACCTGGATGTATTCATGAACGGCGCGCCCGAAAAAAGAATGGTCGTTCGATTATAACGAGATAGCCGGAGGATGCGTGGCGTTCGGCTATGGAAAAAGGCTTCAGTTACCCGCGGCTTGAGTGGCCGGCGGGGCCGGCTGCTCAGCCTCGAGGCCGGCCAGGGTGACCAGCGCGGCCAGTTCGGCTTCGTCAAAACCGGCGTCGCGACGCGCTTCGAAATTGAACGGACCGCGTAATTTCGGTGCGTGATACTGGTCGGCAAGGCGCGTGTAGGTGGCGTGCGGATCGAGGCCGCCTGCGTCGCACAGGTAGCGGAACCAGCGGTTGCCGATTAGCACATGACCGATTTCGTCGCGCAGGATCACATCGAGAATCGCTGCGGATGCATGGTCCCCCGCCTGCTGTAGGCGGGCGCGGATCGGCGGCGAGGCGTCGAGGCCGCGTGCTTCGAGGGTACGCGGCACCAGCGCCATGCGCGCCAGCACGTCGGCACGGGTGCGCTCGCACATGTCCCAGAGGCCGTCATGTGCAGGAAAATCGCCGTAGACATGGTCGAATTCCGCGAGCCGCGCGGTCAGCAGCGAGAAGTGATGCGACTCTTCGGCGGCGACTTTGAGCCAGTCGGTGTAAAACGCAGCGGGCATGCCGGCGAAACGCCAGACGGCGTCGAGCGCGAGATTGATGGCGTTGAATTCGATGTGTGCCAGCGCGTGCAGCAAGACGGCTCGCCCTTCGGGCGATTGCATGCTGCGGCGCTTCAGTTTGCGCGGATCGACCAGTTCAGGATGGGCGGGACGGCCCGGCAGGCCGGTCGGCTCGGCGAGTTCGAGGTCTGCGGAGCATGCGAGGCTGCCTTCGAGCACCGCTGCATATAGCGCGCGTGCCGCGGCAGCCTTGGTTGCCGGATCGATTTCGCGCAATGCGGCCAGCGCCGCGGTGCGCGCGCAGTTCGCACGATTTGGGCAATGCTCAGGATTCGTCGACATCGGCAGAGCGGGCGGCACAGACGGGGCAGCGGAAATCATGGCAACCAGGTTAGCAAAGAGAACGGCAGCAGGCGGGACGGAAAGCGCGGCGGGCGGCGAAGCTGGCCGCCGGACGCCTTGCGGCACCGCCGAGCGGCCCAAGCACACAACCGTTTACAATACTCGATTCGACCATCCCGCGCGCCTATGGCGCGAGGCCGGCAGGACAACCCGGTTCATCAGGGCTCTTTCGGGCGCTTTTCTGGCCTTTGGCTTTAGCTGCCCCATTTCGGCTTTAGCTGCCCCATTTCGCAACCGGTTTCGCAGCCTCGCCCCGCCCGCACAGCGTGTAGCGACCGATCAAGAGGAGACAGCGTGACAATTTACAAGCTTGGCGAAGCAGCCCCGACCATCCATGAAAGCGTGTTCGTCGCGGATTCGGCGAACATTATCGGCAATGTGACGCTCGGGGAAAATTCGAGCGTCTGGTTCGGCGCGACGCTTCGCGGCGACAACGAGCCGATCACCCTCGGTGCCGGCAGCAACGTCCAGGAAAACGCGGTACTGCACACCGACCCGGGCTTCCCGCTGACGATCGAGCCGAATGTGACGATCGGCCACCAGGTCATGCTGCACGGCTGCACGATCAAGGAGGGCTCGCTGATCGGAATTCAGGCCGTGGTCTTGAATGGAGCGGTAATCGGCCGCAACTGTCTGGTCGGAGCGGGCGCCATCGTCACCGAAGGCAAAGTGTTTCCCGACAATTCGCTGATTCTCGGCGCGCCCGCCAAAGTGGTGCGCGAACTGACCGAGACGGATATCGCCAATATGCAGCGCGGCACGGCAAGCTATGCCGAACGCCGCGAATATTTCAAGGCGCAGCTCGTGCGCATCGGCTAGTCAGCCGGGCGCGCGGCGCGCACGGCGCAGCATCAGGCTGCGTCATTCGACCGAGGAAAAGTTGTGAGCGACCAGTTGCAAAAATTCATGTTCAGCGCGGCGCCGGTGCGCGGCGAGATCGTTTCGCTGCGCAATACGTGGCAGGAAGTGCTGACGCGCCGGGACTATCCGGCGCCCGTCCGGACGATTCTTGGCGAGATGATGGCCGCGTGCGCGCTGCTTTCGGCGAACCTCAAGTTCGACGGCACGCTCGTCATGCAGATTTTCGGCGACGGCCCGGCCAAGATGCTGGTGGTGCAGTGCAGCTCCGACCTGTCGATGCGCGCCACCGCCAAGCTCTCCGGCGAAGCAGGCAATACGATCGACGACAGCACCTCGATGATCGACCTGGTCAACGCGAGCGGCCATGGCCGTTGCGTGATCACGCTCGACCCGCGCGACAAGCAGCCCGGCCAGCAGCCGTATCAAAGTATCGTGCCGCTCTCGGGTGTGGACGGCCCGCTCAAGTCGATGTCCGAAGTGCTCGAGCACTACATGCATCACTCGGAGCAGCTCGACACGCGCCTGTGGCTCGCGGCAAACACCGAGCGCGCAGTTGGCATGCTGCTGCAAAAGCTGCCGGGCGACGGCGGCATCGTTCCGCATCCGGGCGATCTGGACGCGGACACGTGGGAGCGCGTCTGCACGCTCGGCGGAACCATGTCGCAAGACGAACTGCTGAAAGAAGAACCGGCCACGATTTTCCGCCGTCTGTTCTGGCAGGAGAACGTGCAGCATTTCGAACCGGCTACAACGCGCTTCGAATGCAGCTGTTCGCGCGAAAAAGTCGGCGCCATGCTGAAGATGCTCGGCCGCGAGGAAGTGGACGGCGTGATCGAAGAACGCGGTCACGTCGAGATTCATTGCGAATTCTGTAATCAACGGTACGAATTCGATCCGGTGGACGTTGCGCAACTTTTCGTCGCGAATGCGCTCTCACAAGGCGTGACACCGGCGGCCGACCAGCGGCACTGAAGCAGCCAGGCGGCGGCGCCTTAAACGTGCTTTACGGCAGTAAAATGACGCGTCGCCTGCTGCTTTTCTGGGGCTTGGGCGGCGCGTTATCGTCGATCGTTGAGTCGGATCCCGAGCGGTGCGCGTTGCGCATGTTTTGCTTAGGCATCCGACCGATGGAGATCAAAAATGAACATTCCTACTTCGCTCAAGCATTGCATGCGCTCGTTGACCATGCTGGCAGTCATCGCCGGCAGCGCTGCACTTACGGGTTGCGTAATGGACCCTCCGGGGCCATCGCCGATTTATAGCCGCCTGCCGGCCGACCAGTCGGGCGTGGCCAGCACCGCCCAGCCGCTCACGCCGGAAGAACGTGCGCGCTACGATGCGATCGACCGTCAGGTGCTCTCCGATCAGAATCAGGCCATTGCCGCCGAGAACGCGGCTCAGGCGTACTCGCGTTACTACTCGCCGCCTGTCAGCGTGTACGGCAGCTATTACGGCGGGGGTTGGGGGCACGGCTGGGGTACGGGTGTCGGCGTAGGCTACTCGCCGTATTGGGGCTGGTAAGCCGTAACGGGCGCGCCTAAGGAGAGGCATCAACGATGCGGCGATTGAGAGGGATGCCGTTCTCATTGCAGCGCCGATAAAAAAAAAGCCGCCCTATGGGCGGCTTTTTTTATCTTTCTACGCGCTTTTACGCTCGCGTTTTCGTTCGTTTGTGCGCTCAGTGCGCGGGCTTCTTCTCTGTCACCGCTTTGCCGCCATGCTTGCGATCCGGCTTCGCACGCGACTCCGGGTTCGGCACCATATGCAGCGGCGCCGCCGACACCACGCCACGCGTAGACGTGGTAACCGAAGGCGTGTTCGCAGCCGGCAATGGCGCGTTCGGCGCAACGAACTGCACGAACACTTCGCTGTCCTTCGCCATGCCCATTTCGTAACGCGCCCGCTCTTCCACCGCCGCGGTGCCGTTCTGTAAATCCTGGACTTCGCCTTCGATACGCTCGTTGCGCAGCTTCGAGTCGGCGTTCTTCTGCAGTTGCTGCGCCAGTTGCTGCTGCAACTCGTGCACGCGCAACCAGCCGCCATGCCCCCACCAGAGCGGATACTGGATGAGCGCCAGCAGAACGATCAGGACAGCAGTGACAAGCCGCATGAAGTAAGCACAATAAATACACGCCGCCCTGCGCTATACGCAGGGCGGCGGGGTCAATCAGAAACGAAAGATAACCGGTTCATCGGTCAGCGCTAGTGAACAATCCATTTAGCGCAGATTGTAGAACGCCGACTTGCCCGGGTAGCTGGCGATATCACCGAGGTCTTCTTCGATACGCAGCAACTGGTTGTACTTCGAGATGCGGTCCGAACGCGACAGCGAACCCGTCTTGATCTGACCTGCGTTCAGGCCGACCGCGATGTCCGCAATCGTCGAATCTTCGGTTTCACCCGAGCGGTGCGAGATCACGGCCGTGTAGCCGGCGCGCTTCGCCATTTCGATAGCCGCGAAGGTTTCCGTCAGCGTACCGATCTGGTTGATCTTGATCAGGATCGAGTTGGCGATGCCCTTCTCGATGCCTTCCTTCAGGATGCGCGTGTTGGTGACGAACAGGTCGTCGCCCACCAGTTGCACCTTCTTGCCGAGCTTGTCGGTCAGGATCTTCCAGCCGGCCCAGTCGCTTTCGTGCATGCCGTCTTCGATCGAAACGATCGGGAACTTGTCGGCCAGGTTCGCAAGGTAGTCAGCAAATTCCGTCGACGACAGTTGCAGGCCTTCGCCCGCCAGCTGGTACTTGCCGTCGTGGTAGAACTCGCTCGCTGCGCAGTCGAGTGCGAGCAGCACGTCTTCACCGGCGCGGTAGCCCGCCTTTTCAATGGCTTGCAGGATGGTCGACAGGCATTCGTCGTTGCTGCCGAAGTTCGGTGCGAAACCGCCTTCGTCGCCCACGGCGGTGCTCATGCCGCGGTCGCTCAGGATCTTCTTCAGCGCGTGGAACACTTCAGCGCCGCAGCGCAGTGCTTCGCGGAAGGTCGGCTGGCTGACCGGGACGATCATGAATTCCTGGATGTCCAGGCTGTTGTTCGCGTGCGCGCCGCCGTTGACGATGTTCATCATCGGCACCGGCAGTTGCATCGCGCCCGAGCCGCCGAAATAGCGGTAAAGCGGCAGGCCGGCTTCTTCAGCAGCGGCCTTCGCGACGGCCATCGACACAGCCAGCATCGCGTTCGCGCCGAGGCGCGACTTGTTGTCCGTGCCGTCGAGTTCCAGCAGGGTCTTGTCGAGGAAAGCCTGCTCGGAAGCGTCGAGGCCCATGATCGCTTCGGAGATTTCGGTGTTGATGTGCTCGACAGCCTTCAGCACGCCCTTGCCGCCGTAACGGCCGGCTTCGCCGTCGCGCAGTTCGATCGCTTCGCGCGAGCCCGTCGACGCACCCGACGGCACCGCTGCGCGGCCCATCGTGCCCGACTCGAGCAGCACGTCGCATTCGACGGTGGGGTTGCCTCGCGAATCGAGAATCTCTCGACCGATGATATCTACGATAGCACTCATGGTTTCCTCAAGAAATGACGTTGAATTCTTTACTGTGAAACTGCACCGGGCCCAGCTGGTCTCCCCAGCACACTACGCGCCCCGATGCTTTCGACGACCATTGCGTGCATTCGCCGCGTGCCGACTGAGCCGATTATGCCGACCAATCGTGACACCCCGCGAACGCCTGAATCAGTTGAAATCGCTTTCGAGGAACGGCGCACGCTTGACGGCCTGATCGAGCGTAACCAGCGTTTCGAGCAGATCGGCCATGCGATGCAACGGCACCGCGTTCGGGCCGTCCGACTTGGCTTCCGAAGGCTTCGGATGGGTTTCCATGAAGAGACCCGAGACGCCGACGGCAACCGCGGCACGCGCCAGCACCGGCACGAATTCGCGCTGACCGCCCGAGCTCGTGCCCTGCCCGCCCGGCAACTGCACCGAGTGGGTGGCGTCGAACACGACCGGCGCGTTGGTTTCGCGCATGATCGCAAGCGATCGCATGTCCGACACGAGGTTGTTATAGCCGAACGACACGCCGCGTTCGCACGCCATGAAGCGGTCTTCCGAGAGACCGGCTTCACGCGCCGCGTCACGCGCCTTGTCGATCACGTTCTTCATGTCGTGCGGTGCGAGAAACTGGCCTTTCTTGATGTTGACCGGTTTGCCCGAACGCGCGCAAGCGTGGATGAAGTCCGTTTGACGGCACAGGAAAGCAGGCGTTTGCAGGACGTCGACCACCGACGCAACCTGCTCGATCTCGTGCTCGGCGTGCACGTCGGTCAGCACCGGCAAACCGAGCTGACGCTTCACTTCCGACAGAATGCGCAAACCTTCGTCCATGCCCAGACCGCGAAACGACTTGCCGCTGCTGCGGTTGGCCTTGTCGTACGACGATTTGTAGATGAACGGAATGTTCAGCTTCGCGCAGATTTCCTTCAGCCGGCCCGCCGTGTCGATCGTCATCTGTTCGGATTCGACGACACAGGTGCCCGCGATCAGGAAAAACGGCTTGTCGAGCCCGATTTCGAAATCGCCCAGTTTCATGCTTTCTCCCCAACTTCCGTCGCCACGCGCGGCTGCTGATGCGCGAGCGCCGCTTCGACGAACGACTTGAACAGCGGATGGCCGTCACGCGGCGTGGACGTGAATTCCGGGTGGAACTGCACGCCGACGAACCACGGGTGCATGCTGCGCGGCAATTCCATCATTTCCGGCAGATCTTCACTCGGGGTACGGGCGCTGATGATAAGGCCACCGGCTTCGAGCTGGGGCACGAAGCGGTTATTGACTTCATAACGGTGACGATGGCGTTCGTTCACATCCTTGCCATAGATCTCTTCGGCCATCGTGCCGGGTTTGATCGGGCAACGTTGCGAACCGAGGCGCATCGTGCCGCCCAGATCCGATTCTTCGGTGCGCTTCTCGACCTTGCCTTCGCGGTCGTACCACTCGGTGATCAATGCGACCACGCGGTTTTCGGTTTCCTGATCGAACTCGGTGCTGTTCGCATCTTTCAGGCCGACCACGTCGCGGGCGAATTCGATCACAGCGAGTTGCATGCCGAGGCAGATGCCGAGATACGGCACCTTCGCTTCGCGTGCATAGCGGATCGCGGCGATCTTGCCTTCGGTGCCGCGACGGCCGAAGCCACCCGGCACGAGCACCGCATCCAGATGCTTGAGGCTCTCGACGCCTTGCGTCTCGATCTCTTCCGAATCGATGTACTCGATGTTGACCTTGGTCGACGTATGCATCGACGCATGGCGCAGCGCTTCGATCAGCGACTTGTACGACTCGGTCAGATCGACGTACTTGCCGACCATGCCGATCGTGACTTCGTGCTTCGGATTCTCGAGCTTTTCGACGAGATCGGACCACATCGTCAGATCGGCCGGCTTCGGCGTGAGCTTGAGCTCTTCGCAGATGATCGCGTCCAGACCCTGGTCGTGCAGCATTTGCGGAATCTTGTAGATGCTGTCGGCGTCCCACACGGAAATCACCGCGTCTTCGGGCACGTTCGAGAACATCGAGATCTTCGCGCGCTCGTCGTCCGGAATGCGACGGTCGGCACGGCACAGCAGCACGTGCGGCGAAATACCGATTTCACGCAGCTTCTGCACGCTGTGTTGGGTAGGCTTGGTTTTCAGCTCGCCGGCGGTGGCGACCCAGGGCACCAGCGTGAGGTGCACGAAGCACGCGCTGTTGCGGCCCATGCGCAGGCTCATCTGGCGTGCGGCCTCGAGGAACGGCAGCGATTCGATGTCGCCCACGGTGCCGCCCACTTCGACGATGGCGACGTCCGGCTCACCGCACGTCGCGGAAGCCGCGCCCCGTTCGATGAACGCCTGGATTTCGTTCGTGATGTGCGGAATGACCTGCACCGTCTTGCCAAGATAGTCGCCGCGGCGTTCCTTGCGGATCACCGATTCGTAAATCTGGCCTGTGGTGAAGTTGTTGGCCTTGCGCATCTTCGTGCTGATGAAGCGCTCATAGTGGCCAAGGTCGAGGTCAGTCTCCGCTCCGTCTTCCGTCACGAACACTTCGCCGTGTTGAAACGGACTCATCGTGCCGGGGTCGACGTTGATGTAGGGATCGAGCTTGAGGAGGGTGACTTTAAGACCGCGCGATTCGAGGATCGCGGCGAGGGAAGCGGCGGCAATACCCTTGCCGAGGGAAGATACTACGCCGCCGGTGACGAAAACATATTTGGTCATCGCTGGATGCTCGCGGGAAAAACGGATTATACCGTAAAGCAGGGTCTCAACCCAGCAAAATCCGAGCGACATCTGTACGCGCCGATGCTACGGCGGCGGCAATTGCCGTGCGCCGATCATGCACCGTTTTTTGCCCCGGCGAGTTGTGTAGTCAGGCGCCCCGCTGCAGTTCGCGCAGCATTCGCTGCACTGCGCGCGCGGTTTCGAGCGGTTTTTCCATCGGATACAGATGGCTGCCTTCGATCCATTCCACATGACCGCCGGTCGCGCGGCGCGTGGCGTCCAGACCCGCCTGGCGCACCTCCTTTGAACGCGTGCCGGCGATGAAGCCCACCGGCACCGGCGCGCCACGCGCAAGGCGTGGGCCGAGCGTATGCGGCAAGGTCTTGTAGATCTGATACTCGGTGCGCCGGTCGAAAGCGAGCGAACGGCCGCCATCGAGCGAACTCTGCGGGATGCCGAAGTCGATGTAGTCGGACAGCATGCGCTCGTCCCAGCGCGCGAACGCCGGCTTTGAGTGGAAATGCCGCCATGCTTCGTCACGGCTCGCCCACTGCGTGCGACGCGTGCGGGTCGCGGCCGCGGGCGACAGGCGCTCGTCGAGTCCGGTCCATTGCGATACGCGCAGCATGCTGCTGCGCCAGCCCGCGATTACCGGCGAATCGAGCATCACCACGCCCCTCACCCACTGCGGCTTTTTCAGCGCGGCCATTAGCGACAGATAGCCGCCGAGCGAATGGCCGACCAGCCACACCGGCTGCTCGTACGACCGGCCGATGTCGTCGAGCAGTTGCTCGACCAGATGCGGCCAGTCCTGCGTGACGGGATAACGCGCGTCGTGACCGATGCGCTCGATCGAGCGCAGTTCATAGTCGTCGGCGAGTTCGGCGAAGATCGTCCGGTAGGTCGACGCCGGAAAACCGTTCGCGTGCGAGAAGTGGATGATGTTTTTCAACTGCGGCTATCTCCGTTCTGTTCTGGCTCGCCGGATTGGCTCCTGGCTTTTCATCCAGGTTCCAGGCCCAGCGGCGCGTTTGTTCTGCTTGTTCTATCTGTACGGTCAGTGATCCATCAGCGATCCATCCAGTAGCGGCGCTGTGTGTCGCGATAGCGTTCGAGCGTCAGTGCGGCGTCGGTCAGGTCCGCGTTGGTTCCGGTGCTGACTGCCGGGCTTCCCACGGGCCCGACGTTCGGACCAGGACCTGGGCCGAGATCCGTTTTGAAATCCGGGCTAACGTCGACCCGCACCGCGCCGTCCGCATCGCTGCGCGCAAGCTCGATGTGCCGTGCCTTGTAACGCTCGAACACACCCGCGTTCGGATGATGAAATCGGTTGCGATAGCCTACCTGAAATAGCGCGACGAGCGGGTCGATAGAGTCGAGGAACGGCTCGGTCGACGAGGTCTTGCTCCCGTGATGCGGCACGACCAGCACCTGGGCGCGCAACGCGTCGCGATCGCGCGCGAGCAGGATGCGTTCGACCGGCGCTTCGATGTCGGCCGTCAGCAAGGCTGTTATGCGGAATGGCGTCGGTTTAACATTTGCGGCCGGCATGCTCTCTGTAGCCACCCTGTCCTCCGCGCGCGTCATGCTCACCGCGACCGGCGGGTTCGCCGTGGCAGGCTGGCTCTCCTCAGCAGGCACCGTGCTCACCCGCAACACGCAGCAATGCGCATTCGGCTTACCTTGCAGCGGTCCGGCATCCGGCCAGAGCATCGCGAACTCGACGCCGTCCCACCGCCAGCGCTGCCCCGCCGCACAGGGCAGCGTATCCGCGCCGCGCTGCCTTGCGTTCGACCGCAACGGATTCGCCGGCGCCAATGCCGCCACCATTTGGCGCACCTCGATCGCATCCAGCACAGCCGGCGCGCCGCCCGAGTGGTCGGAATCGGCGTGGCTGATGAGCAGCGTATCGAGCGTTGTGACGCCATGCGCCTGCAAATACGGCACGACAACCCGTTCTCCCGCATGCGTCGATTCCGGTCCCGGTCCGGCGTCGAACAGCAGCGCATGGTGCGCCGTTTCGACCAGCACCGAGGTGCCTTGACCGACGTCGAGCGCCGTCAGACGGAAGCTGCCATGCGGCGGGCCGGACGGCGCAGGCATCAGCAACGGCAGCCAGGTGAGCGGTGCGGCCCAGCGCAACGGCCAGCCGCGCGGCGCCAGACACCAGGCAACGCCGACCGCCGCCGCGGCAAGGGTCCACGCGTCCGGCTGCGGCAGCCGCCAGAGCGTCCATGCCGGGCCGGACAGCATCTGCAAGCCCGCGGCGAGCAGGTCGAGCAAGGTGTGCGCGGCTCGAAAGGCGTACGCATCGAATGGGGCGGGCAACGCGACGCCCGCCAATACCGCCGGCGTCACCAGCAGACTCACCCACGGAATCGCAAAGGCATTCGCAAGCGGGCCGATCAGCGGAATCTGCGCGAACCAGTAAACGGTGAGCGGCGCAAGCGCGACCGTCACCGCGAACTGCACATGCGCGGCGCTGCGCAGGCGCTCATAGAAAGCGCGAACGCGGCGGCACACGCCGGACCACAGGCGCGAGAGCCTTGTCGGCGTCTCGGTGCCTTCAACCTCTTCATCACGGCGCTGCTCATGATCCTGCACACGGGGCCGTCCCGACATCGCGAACAGAATCGCTGCCACCGCGCAGAACGACAGCCAGAATCCCGCCGCCACGACCGCCCATGGATCGATCAACAGCACCAACCCCAAGGCCCACGCCAACACCACCGAGCGCGCGACGTTGCGCCCACTGATAAACGCGAGCGCAACGACACCCGCCATCCACAACGCACGCTGCGCCGGCACGTTGAACCCGGCCAACGCCGCATGCAGCCCCGCGAACAACGCGCCGCCCGTCACCGCGACGACCTGCGCTGGCAGCAGCAACGGCCAGTTGCGACCGATGAACCCCGAGCGCCGCCACACCGCTCCAGCGAGCCACGCCGCCAGTCCCGCTACAAAACCAATATGCAAGCCAGAAATCGCCACCAGATGACTGGTGCCCGTGCCGCGCATCAACAGCCAGTCGGCCGCGCTGACTTCGTCCTGCGCGCCGATGGCGAGCGCCACCACGATCCCACGATGTGGTGCATCGGCGAGCACCGTGCCGATGCGCGCACGCAGCGCGGCGCGCCAGCGATCAACAGTCACGCCTACGCCGCGCGCGTTACCCGGCAAACGCACGGCGTGGGCCGGGGCGCTCACGTAGCCGGTAGCGCGTACATTGCGCGCCAGCAAAGTGGCTTCGGCATCACGCACGCCGAAGTTCGCATTGCCGTGCGGGCGTTTGAGACGCACTGTCAGCCGCCAGCGTTCGCCTGGTTCGAGCAACGGCGCAGGCGCATCTTCCGCAATCCACGACAGTTGGATCACGCGTGGAAACGCGGCGATCGGCGCATCTGCCGACTCGACCTCGAAGAGGAAACGCGCGCCCTTTTCATTGCGTGACGGCAGCCCCTTGATACTGCCGACGACGTCGATATCGCGCCCCTCCCAAGCGCTCGGCAAGCTCACTTCGAGCCGAGTTTCTGCTCGCCAGGCGGCATAGCCAAAGCCCACACATAAGGCCGCAATCCACACCGCGCCCCAGCCGACGCCCGAACGCAAGCGCGCGCTGAACAAGACGCGTCTCACGCGAGAATTCGCGACTGCCGCACGCGTGTCCGCGATCACAGAAGCACCCGAGCGCAATCCGCCCGACACATCGCGACACACCTCGCCCGAGGAGTCGCAGCACACCCCGTCCGGCGCGTTGCCGCACACCCTGTCGGGAGAATCGACGCACGCTTTCTCCGAAGAACCGCAACTCACTTCGCCATAAGAGCCACGGCGCAATCCCCACGCCGCTATAAGAATCGCAACGCACCCAAGCAGCACCAGCACGCACCATCCACCCCCATCCGGCAACGCCGCCTGCCGCTGCAGCCAGAACACCCCCAACGCAAACCCGCACCACCATGCCCGCATCCACCCTCCGCCCCTTCCACCCAGCCATCGCCGGACGGCGCAACGCACAGCGAGCAGGCGTCAGCAATCCCGCCAGGCATGTGTTCCGCCCGGCGCGAATCACTCAAACCATCGCGTTCAATTATGCAGAGGAAAGGGCGAGCCGCGGCAGCGCGGCAAGCGCGTTAGCCGTTGTGCCTAGGGCGGCTTCGTCAGCGGTCATGCCGCGCAGTTGCGCGAGACCCGCGCCGATGGCCGGAATCTGATCCGGCGAGTTGCGCTGTTTGTACATCCAGGAAGGCGCGATGTCCGGCGCATCGGTCTCGACGACCAGCGCGTCGAACGGCAATTGCTCGGCAAGGCGGCGGATTTGCCGCGCCCGTTCGAAGGTCAGATTGCCACCGAAACCGAGATGCATGCCCTGGTCGATATACGCCTGAGCCTGCTGGAAACTACCGTTGAAAGCGTGCGCGATGCCGCGATGAATCTGATGCCGCCGCAGCCCTTTGATCACCTGATCCTGCGATTTGCGCACGTGGCAAATCACCGGCAGATCGAATTCGCGCGCCAGTTGAAGTTGACCGTTGTAGAAGAACTGCTGACGCGCATCGTCGAGACCTTCGACGAAATAATCGAGGCCGATCTCGCCGATGCCGACGAACAGCGGATCGTCGAGACTCGCCTCGATTTCCATGCGCAGCAGGTCGAGATCGCTCTCCTCAGCACCCGGCGTGAAGAGCGGATGGATGCCCAGCGCATACGCGCCGCCGTCGACGCGATGTGCGAGTTCACGCACCGTCGTGAAGTTCTCGCGACCGATCGCGGGAATCACGATACGCCCTACGCCCGCTCGACGCGCCGCATCGGCGACTTCAGCGCGGTCGGCGTTGAATTCCGAAGCGTCGAGATGGCAGTGCGTATCGATCCACATGGCGCGCCTCGTTAGTGACAGACGTGGCGGAGCATCGCTCACGATCCGCGCGTGCTTAAACCGGCACCGGCGGCTCTTCGTGCAATACGCCGTCGCGCAAGCGCATGATCCGATCGCAACGTCCGGCCAGTTCCGGATCGTGCGTGACGATCACAAAGCTGGTGTCGAGCGTTTGCGACAGTTCGAGCATCAGGTTGAACACCGTGTCGGCGGTGCCGCCGTCCAGATTGCCGGTGGGTTCGTCGGCGAGTACGCAAGCGGGCTTCGTCACCAACGCGCGCGCGATTGCCACACGTTGACGCTCGCCGCCCGACAGCTCACCCGGACGATGCTTCGCTCGATGTCCCATACCGACGCGCTCCAGCACCGCGAGCGCTTCGCGCCGCGCGGCCTCGGTCGTCATCCGGCGGATCCGCAGCGGCATGGCGACGTTGTCGAGCGCGGTGAATTCGGGCAGCAGATGGTGGAACTGATACACGAAACCGAGCGCGCGATTGCGCAGGTCGTTACGTTCGCGCTCGGAGAGCTTCGTGAAAGGCTTGCCCATCACCGAAACATGACCGGCGCTCGGATCGTCAAGGCCGCCGAGCACATGCAGCAACGTGCTCTTGCCGGATCCCGACGCGCCGACGATCGCCAGTTTTTCGCCGCGCCGCACGTTCAGTTGCGCGTTGTTGAGCACCTGCACATTGAGGCCGCCCTGCACAAACGACTTCGAAATGCCGGTCGCTTCCAGCACATAGGGATGCAGCGCGGTGTCTTCAGAGACCATAGATAGGCTAGTGGAACGGTCATTCATAGCGCAGTGCCTCCGCAGGACGGACTTTCGCACCACGCCAGCTCGGATAAAGCGTCGCCAGCGCCGACATCACGAACGCGATGATGCCGATCCGCGCCACGTCGGCGGGAACCAGTTCAGACGGCAGTTCGCTGATGAAATACACGGAGGGCGGCAGGAACTGCACGCCGAGCAGATGCTCGATCATCGGCACGAGCCACGGAATGCTCCAAGCAATCAGGCAGCCGAGCGCGACGCCGGTCGCCGTGCCGATAAAGCCGATCGTCACGCCCTGCACCACGAAAATCTTCATGATCGAGCCCGGCTGCGCGCCGAGCGTGCGCAGAATCGCGATATCAGCCTGCTTGTTGGTCACCGTCATCACCAGCGACGACACCAGATTGAACGCCGCGACCGCAATGATCAGCGTGAGGATGATGAACATCATGCGTTTTTCGATCTGCACCGCCGAGAACCAGGTCTTGTTCTGCTGGGTCCAGTCGCGAATATACAAATCGCCCGACAGGCTGCGCGCCAATTGATGCGCGACCTCCGGCGCCCGCTGCATATCGGTCAGGCGCAACCGCACGCCGGTTGGCGCGGATAGCCGGAACAGCGCCTGCGCGTCCTTGATGTTGATCAGCGCGAGCGTACTGTCGTATTCGTAATGCCCCGACTCGAAGATGCCCACCACGGTGAACTGTTTCAGCCGAGGCAGCATGCCAGCGGGCGTGATGGTGCCTTCGGGCGCGACCAGCGTGATCTTGTCATTGACCGTCACACCAAGATTGGTGGCGAGGTCGGCGCCCAGCACGATGCCGAAGTCGCCCGGTACGAGGTCGGTCAGCTTGCCGCCCTTCATTTCCTTGCCGATGTCGGATACTTCGGGTTCGAGCGTCGGCTCGACGCCGCGCAGCGCCACGCCGCTCACGGCGTCCTGGCGCGTGAGCAGCGCCTGCGCTTCGACATACGGCGCCGCGCCGATCACTTCCTTGTTCTGGCGCGCTTCCTGGGCGGTCAATTGCCAGTTGGGCATCGAGCCGGTCGGCGAAAAGATTTCGACGTGCGCCAGCACCGACAGCATCCGGTCGCGCACCTCTTTCTGGAAGCCGTTCATCACGGACAACACGACGATCAGCGCCGCGACGCCGAGCGCAATGCCCGACATCGACACGAGCGCGATGAAGGAAATGAAGCCGTTACCGGTCGTGCGTTTGCCGGCGCGGGTGTAGCGCCAGCCAATCTGCCATTCGTAGGGAAATTTCAAGCGAATCCTTTTCTGCGTTCTTCGTCTGCTCGCGGGCCTTTTGCCGCGCATGGCGGCGGCAGCTTGCGGCTGTCACGCCTGTCATGCGGCCCCGAGCGTCGTGATCATTGGTGTCGCGGCAACCCGGATGGTTCCGGTATGACGTTCCGGTGCGCTCCTGTGCCCCAAGCAACCCCCGCGCCACCGGAGCCATCGCCCCGTCCCTGCCGCCACTGCCGTCAATCAAGCGCGAAGTTTGCCATACAATGCCGCGAACACACGCAAAGGCCTTGCACGCGGGGTTCACGGCGAACGCAGAGGCCTGCCGGCGGCATCGAGCACAACGCTCGCGGCGACAACCTGCCCGCCCGCCGCCTCGAGCCGCCCACACCCTAGCGCAGGTTGTAGCGACTCCTCAGACCATTGATGATCCCGGCCGCCTCGCTGGCCGCCACGTCGCGCACTTCCGCATCCTTACGGTCGCGATGCAGATGGGTGATATCCCAGTTGCAGCCGTCCTCATCCTCGACGGTCTCGTGGAAACCGGTCGGGATCCAGCCGGCCGTGGCCGGATTGGCGTCGAGCGCCTGCACGACCAATCCAAGCAGTTCCTGCTCGGTTTTCAGTTCACGCGACATGTCGGTCTCCCTCGTCATGGGCGCGGTGCCGCCGCGCGCGGCTGCTGCCATCGGCGAGGCCCGGATGGGGCGCCCGAATCCGCCGATATGGTCTGAATACTCGCACTCTTTGCCCTACAATGCGCAGCATCATGCACGCCAACCGTCTTCATCTTCTCCTGCCCTTCGCGCTGCCCGCCGCAGCGGACGCCTCCACCGCCCTGCACGACATCCAGAGTCCGGCCCTTGACCGGCTGATCGCCCGCGCGACGCTGGTTGAACGGGTGGTCGGTGAAGATTTTCAGCGCACGCTGCCGCACGAGCGCTGGGTGGCGCGTCAATTCGGCGCGCTGCCGAGCGGTGCGGCGGCAGCGGACGAAGCACCCCTAGCGCCGTACATGCTGCGCGCCGATGGCGGCGACCCCGGCACGGCGACGTGGGCCTGCGTGCAGCCGGTGCACGTGCGCATTGCACACGACCATCTGGTGCTGATCGATCCGGCCTCGCTCGAACTGTCCGACGACGAAGCCAGCGTGCTGCTGGCGATCGCCCGGCCGTTGATCGAGGAACTCGGCGTGCGCATCGAAGCGCCGAAGCCCGCACGCTGGTACCTGTCGGGCGACGGCTTCGGCACGCTGGCAGGAGCGTCACCGTTGCGCGCAAGCGGCCGCAACATCGAAATCTGGCTGCCGCACGAAGCGCATTCCGGCGACCGTTCACGCGCCTGGATGAAGCTGCAGAACGAAGTCCAGATGGCGTGGTTCGAGCATCCCGTCAATGAAGCGCGCGAGGCGCGTGGCCTGCCTGCTGTCAACTCGATCTGGTTTCACGCGCAAGGCGCCGCGCAGCCGGTCAGGAGCCCGTTCGCGCGGGTGTTTTCCGACGCGGCGGCGACGCGTGGCCTCGCCATGACGTCGGGTATCCAGACCGCGGCGCCGCCGGCGTCGTTTGCGGCGTTCCAGGCTGCTACTGCGGCGAACGGCGCCTCAGGCAACGCGTCGGTTGGCACGCCGGTTGGCGCGTCCGCCGACACACATGCCAACGGCGCCACGCTGGTCGAACTCGATCCTTTCTCCGCGCCCTACATCGAGCAGGACTGGGCGCGCTGGAACGACGCTTTCGCCGCATTGCAAGCCGACTGGTTCGAGCCAGCGCTCCAGGCGCTGCAATCCGGCCAGCTAAACGAACTCGCCCTGACGCTGTGCGGCGACACCGGTTCCGTGACGCTCACGATCACGCGCGGCGACCTGCGCAAATTCTGGCGACGGCGCGTATTCGCGTCGCTGTTTATCGAATGACTTATCGAATGATCCACGGCCTCTCCGAATGACTCGAATCGTTACGCGCGCCTCGTCACCCGTCGACGCCGAAGTCCTCACCCGCCACGGCCTGCATCCTGTGCTGGCGCGCCTGTACGCCGCGCGCGGCGTGTGCATGCCCGATGAAATCGAAACCGGTCTCGCGCGGCTCGTGCCGCCCGCCGGGCTCAAAGGGTGCGAAGACGCCGCCGCGCTGCTCGCCGATGCGATCCAGAACAAGCGCCGCATGCTGGTGGTCGCCGATTACGACTGCGACGGCGCCACCGCCTGCGCGGTCGCGGTGCGCGGCTTGCGCATGTTCGGCGGCCAGATCGAATATCTGGTGCCGAACCGCTTCGAATACGGCTATGGCCTCACGCCTGAGATCGTCGCGCTTGCCGCTCGCAGTGCATCGGGCAAGCCGGAACTGCTGATTACGGTCGATAACGGCATCGCCAGCGTCGACGGCGTGGAAGCGGCGAACGCGCTCGGCATCGACGTGCTAGTCACCGACCATCACCTCCCCGGCGACGAACTGCCGGCAGCCCGCGCGATCGTCAATCCGAACCAACCGGGCTGCACGTTCCCGAGCAAGTGCATCGCCGGTGTCGGCGTGATGTTTTATGTGCTGCTGGCATTGCGCGCGGAATTGCGTCGCCGCGGCGCCTTCAACGACGACTTCCCCGAGCCGCGTCTGGACGGCCTGCTCGATCTGGTCGCGCTCGGCACGGTGGCCGACGTGGTCAAGCTCGACGGCAATAACCGCGTGCTGGTCGCGCAAGGTCTGCAGCGGATCCGCAAAGGCAAGATGCAGCCGGGCATCGCTGCCCTCTTCCGCGCGGCCGCGCGCGACGCCCGCAGCGCGTCGGGCTTCGACCTCGGTTTCGCGCTCGGGCCACGTCTGAATGCCGCCGGCCGCCTGTCCGACATGTCGCTCGGCATCGAATGCCTGACTACCGACGACATCGGCCGCGCATGGGATCTCGCACAGCAGCTCGACACCATGAACCGCGAGCGCCGCGAAATCGAAGCCGGTATGCAGCAGCAGGCGCTCGAAGACCTCTCGGCGATCAATCCTGAGGGCGCGACCACCATCACGCTGTTCAATCCGAGTTGGCACCAGGGCGTGATCGGCATCGTCGCCGGACGGTTGAAGGAGAAATTCCACCGGCCGTCGTTCACATTCGCGCTCGCCGACGATAGCGGCCAGCTCGTTAAAGGCTCGGGCCGTTCGATCTCGGGCTTCCATCTGCGTGACGCGCTCGATCTGATCTCGAAGCGCGAGCCGGGCCTGATCGTCAAATTTGGCGGCCACGCAATGGCCGCGGGTCTGACGATGGCCGCCGCCGACGTGCCGCGCTTCACCGCCGCGTTCGAGGCCGTGGGCCGCGAATGGCTCTCTGAAGAAGCGCTCTCGCGCACGGTCGAAACCGATGGCGAACTCGAAGACGCCTACTTCACGCCGCAATTCGTCGAAATGCTCGACGCCGCCGTATGGGGCCAGGGCTTCCCGGCGCCGGTGTTTTCCGGCGAATTCGACATTGCGTCGCAGGCGCTGGTGAAGGACAAGCATCTGAAGCTGCAACTCGTGCGCGGCCGCCAGCGCTTCAACGCGATCTGGTTCAATCACACCGATACGCTGCCTGCGCGCACCACCGTTGCTTACCGGTTGGCCAGCGACACGTGGAATGGCGTGTCGCGAGTGCAATTGATCGTCGAGCACGCGGCGAGTTAGCATGTTGCCCGAGACGCCCGCAGGATGCGCAACGGCGTCGAAAATCACCGCAAAATCAACCCCAAACCCGCGCCGGATCGCTCAAGAGCCTCCGGCGCGGGGCGCCGATCGGCTATAATTTCCCCTTTTTACGAAGCTATAAAAGATCGACATGGAAGCGGAACGTCTCAACGCGATCGAAGCCTCACTGGCGGACCTGCGCACGCGCGCGGACTCGCTACGGGGGTATCTTTGACTACGACGACAAGGCATTACGTCTGATCGAAGTCAACCGGGAACTCGAAGACCCGGACGTCTGGAACGACTCGAAGCACGCCCAGGCCCTCGGCCGGGAAAAAAAGCTGCTCGACGACACCGTCGGCAAGCTCACGTCACTCGATAACGACTTGCGCGACGCGCAGGACCTGTTCGATATGGCCCGCGAAGAAGACGACGAGGAAACCCTCCTCGCCTGCGAATCAGACGCGCAGGGCATCGAACAACGTGTCGCCGACATGGAATTCCGCCGGATGTTCGCGAATCCGGCCGACCCGAACAACGCCTTCCTCGACATCCAAGCCGGCGCCGGCGGCACCGAAGCGTGCGACTGGGCGTCCATGCTGCTGCGCCAGTACCTGCGCTACTGCGAGCGCAAGGGCTTCAAGACCGAAGTGCTGGAACAGACCGAAGGCGACGTCGCGGGCATCAAGAACGCCACGATCAAGATCGAAGGCGAGTACGCGTACGGCTTTCTGCGCACCGAAACCGGCGTGCACCGCCTCGTGCGCAAGTCGCCGTTCGATTCGTCCGGTGGCCGCCATACTTCGTTCTCGTCGGTGTTCGTGTACCCGGAAATCGACGATTCGATCGAAGTCGACATCAACCCGGCCGATCTGCGCATCGACACGTACCGCGCGTCCGGCGCGGGCGGTCAGCACATCAACAAGACCGATTCGGCCGTGCGGATTACGCACATGCCGTCGGGCATCGTCGTGCAGTGCCAGAACGACCGCTCGCAGCACCGCAACCGCGCCGAAGCCATGGCCATGCTGAAATCGCGCCTGTACGAAGCGGAAATCCGCAAGCGTCAGGCCGAGCAGGACAAGCTCGAAGCCGGCAAGACCGATGTGGGCTGGGGTCACCAGATCCGTTCGTACGTGCTGGACAACAGCCGTATCAAGGATCTGCGCACCAACGTCGAAATCAGCAATACCAAGAGCGTGCTCGACGGCGACCTCGATCCGTTCATCAGCGCCAGCCTGAAACAGGGCGTCTAAGCGCAACCGGCGCGGCATGCCTGACATCGCCGCGCCGTATCCTTGCATCTTTGTTATAGCGCCTGAGGTTTTTACTGACTGGCCACCCGCATGCGGACCATCCTGGTGCGGGCCACCGAATACCAAACCATCATGACCGAACCGACCCAGCCTAATGTCGCGCCCGAGGTAGACGACAACAAGATCATGGCCGAGCGCCGCGAAAAGCTGCGCGAACTGCGTGAGCAAGGCGTCGCCTACCCGAACGATTTCCGCCCCACGCATCACGCCGAAGATCTGCAAGCGAAATACGCCGAGATCGACAAGGAAGCGCTCGAAGCGAATCCCCTCGAAGTCGCGATCGCCGGCCGCATGATGCTCAAGCGCGTGATGGGCAAGGCGAGCTTCGCAACCGTGCGTGACGGTTCGGGTCAGATCCAGTTCTTCATCACGCCCGCCGACGTCGGCCAGGAAACGTACGACGCCTTCAAGAAGTGGGACATGGGCGACATCGTCGCGGCGCGCGGCGTGCTGTTCCGCACCAACAAGGGCGAACTCTCGGTGCGTTGCACCGAACTGCGTTTGCTGTCGAAGTCGCTGCGTCCACTGCCGGACAAGTTCCATGGTCTCGCCGACCAGGAAATGAAGTACCGCCAGCGCTACGTCGACCTGATCGTCACGCCGGAAACGCGCAAGACCTTCGTCGCACGCACCAAGGCGATGTCGTCGATCCGCAAGTTCATGGCGGACGCCGACTTCATGGAAGTCGAAACGCCGATGCTGCACCCGATTCCGGGCGGTGCGGCGGCCAAGCCGTTCACCACGCACCACAACGCGCTCGATATGCAGATGTTCCTGCGCATCGCGCCGGAACTGTATCTGAAGCGCCTCGTGGTCGGTGGCTTCGAGCGTGTGTTCGAGATCAACCGTAACTTCCGCAATGAGGGCGTGTCGGTCCGCCACAATCCGGAATTCACGATGATCGAGTTCTACGCGGCGTACACCGATTACAAGTGGATCATGGACTTCACCGAGCAGCTGATCCGCCAGGCGGCGGTTGATGCGCTCGGCAACGCGACGATCACCTATCAGGGGCGTGAGCTGGATCTGGCCAAGCCCTTCCATCGCTTGACGATCAGCCAGGCGATCCAGAAGTACGCGCCGCAGTACACGGACGCGCAACTCGGCGACGACGCCTTCCTGCGCACGGAACTGAAGAAGTTCGGCGTGGACGCATCGCAGCCGCAGTTCCTGAACGCCGGCGTCGGCGCGTTGCAACTGGCGCTGTTCGAAGAGACCGCCGAATCGCAATTGTGGGAGCCGACTTTCATCATCGACTACCCGATCGAAGTGTCGCCGCTGGCACGCGCGTCGGATAAGTTCGATGGCATCACCGAGCGTTTCGAGCTGTTCATCACGGGCCGTGAAATCGCCAACGGTTTCTCGGAGCTGAACGATCCGGAAGACCAGGCCGCCCGCTTCAAAAAGCAGGTCGACCAGAAAGACGCCGGCGACGAAGAAGCGATGTTCTACGACGCCGACTACATCCGCGCGCTGGAGTACGGCATGCCGCCGGCTGGCGGTTGCGGCATCGGCATCGACCGTCTGGTCATGATGCTGACCGACAGCCCGAGCATTCGCGACGTGATTCTGTTCCCGCATCTGCGCCGCGAAGACTGATCGTTGCGTGGTTCGTAAAAGAAAAACGCCCGGCTTGATGTCGGGCGTTTTTTCTTGCGGTGCGTGAAAAACACTGGCAGCCGAAAGCTGACAGTTTGTAACCATCGGTAAAAAGCGCGTATTCCCCGCTGGGCCGGGGTTTTCTTAAGTTGCTGCGGACCCGCAAGGAATCAGGCGCCCCGCTGCGCTGCGCGCGCTTTGACGCGAAAGCGCCGAGATGATTGCCCGGAAATGGTTACAAATTGAAACCCTTGCGGGATCGATTTGCCCGACACTCAGTCTCAATAACAGTCGACTCTGCTCCAGACGGAGGCCAATATGGATAATCCAGATACCAAACCCACGCAACAACGTCGTCTTCACCCGCTCGTCGCTACTGCCGCGGGTGCAGTGATCATCGCAAGTCTTGCCGCGACAGCGGCCGTCACGGGCCTGTTCCCGAAGGCGTCAAGCAGCGGCTCACAAACCGATCAGACCCAGGCTGCGCAAGTCAGCACCCAACCGGGCGTGGTCGATTCGGCGGCGCAGGCAAACCCGGCCGCTCAGCAGGCAGCCGCGCAGGCCGAAGCGCAACAGCAGGCAGCGCAGCAGCAAGCGCCTCAACGTGCCCCGGCGCCGACGCAGCAGCAGCAACAACAGTACGCTCAACAGCAACAGGCGCAGCCGGCACCGCAGTACGCCCAGCAACAGCCGTCGCAACCGGCCTACTGCTCGACCTGCGGCACGGTCGAAGGCATCTCGGCGGTCCATCAGGAAGGCCATGGCACGGGTATCGGTGCGGTCGGCGGCGCAGTGGCCGGCGGCGTAGTCGGCAACCAGTTCGGCAGCGGTAACGGCCGCACCGCGATGACGGTGCTGGGCGCCCTCGGTGGCGGCCTGGCCGGTAACTCGGTCGAAAAGCACATCCGCAGCACGACGTCCTATTCGGTGCGGGTGCGGATGGAAAGCGGCAAGACGCGCTACTTCACGTATCACGAAGCGCCGCCGTTCCAGCAAGGCCAGCGCGTGCGGGTCGAAAACGGCACGCTCGTGGCAAGCTGACCACCTGAAGATTCTCCAGGCGTTAAAAAAGGCGATTCCAATGGAATCGCCTTTTTCTTTGCCGCAGCCGGAGCGGAATCAATCGCGCCCCGCCACCACCGAACCACCGAGCAGACTGCCCGCTCAGTAATCCGCGTCTTCGATCCATGCAGCCTGAATCGCTTCGAGGATCTTTTCGTTCGACCGGTTAGGATCGTCGTCGAAACCTTCCAGCTCGGTGACCCAACGGTGCAAATCAGTGAAGCGCACCTGCTGCGGATCGATGTCCTGGTGCTTGTCAGTCAGGGCCATCGCGATGTCTTGCGTATCGGTCCACTTCATGGCTGCATCCTCCAGTTAGTGATTTTCCTTCGCGTGATTGATCGAGTAGCGCGGGATCTCGACAACCAGATCCTGCTCGGCCGGCACCATCGCCTGGCACGACAGACGCGAGGCCGGTTCGAGCCCCCACGCCTTGTCCAGCAGATCGTCCTCGTCTTCCTCGGACGGCGTCAAGGCGGCGAAACCCTCACGCACGATCACGTGACAAGTCGTGCACGCGCAGGACTTCTCGCACGCGTGCTCGATTTCGATGCCGTGTTCGAGCAGATTGTCGCAGATGCTCTTGCCGGGCACGGCATCGATCACCGCGCCTTCCGGGCACAGCTCGACGTGGGGCAGCACAACGATTTGAGGCATACATTTTCCGTTTGGGTCTGCGGCACGGCGGCCGCAAACAGGCTCCGTACCATTTTACTGGCGCTGCGCGGACTTTTTAAGTCCGTGCGGCGCGGTTCATTGCCGGCTGGCGCGCATCGCGCGGCCACGCCGCAAGACGCTCAGATCTCGTCGAGCTTGCGGCCGGCCAGCGCGCGGCGAATGCCCTTGTTCATGCGGCGGGCGGCGAATTCGTCGGTGCCTTCGGCGAGCGTTTTGGTCGCGGCTTCGATTGCGTCGGCGTCGTCGCTTCCGGCGATTTTGCGCAATGCCGTGAGCAGCGCGTCGAGTTCGGCGCGTTCGCTGTCGTCGAGCAATTCGGCGTCGGCAGCGAGGGCCGCGTCGGTGGCTTCGACGAGACGGCGCGCTTCGACTTGCGCTTCGCGCAGCGCGCGAGCACGCATGTCGACTTCGGCAGTCGAGAAGCTCTCTTCGAGCATCCGTGCGATGTCGTCGTCGGCGAGGCCGTAGGACGGCTTGACCACCACCGACGCTTCCACGCCCGAGCCCTGTTCACGTGCGAACACGGACAGCAGGCCGTCCGCGTCGACCTGATACGTGACGCGAATCCGCGCCGCACCGGCCGCCATCGGCGGAATGCCACGCAGCTCGAAACGCGCGAGCGAACGGCAATCGCTGACGAGCTCGCGCTCGCCTTGCACGACGTGGATCGCCATGGCCGTCTGGCCGTCCTTGAAGGTCGTGAAATCCTGCGCGCGAGCGACCGGAATCGTCGAATTACGCGGGATGATCTTCTCGGTCAAACCGCCCATCGTTTCGACGCCCAGCGACAGCGGAATCACGTCGAGCAGCAGCCAGTCGTCGCCGTCGGCGCCACGGTTGCCCGCGAGCAGATCGGCCTGGATCGCCGCGCCGAGCGCAACAACCTGATCCGGGTCGAGGTTGATCAAAGGCGGCTGGCCGAAGAACGACTCGACCGCGCGGCGAATCACCGGCATGCGCGTCGCGCCGCCGACCAGCACCACGCCCTTAATGTCCTTGGTCGCCACTTTGGCGTCGCGCAGTGCTTTCTTCGTCGGCCCAAGCGTGCGCTGAACCAGCGCCTGAGTGATGGCCTCGAAAGTGGCCTCGTCGACCGTCAGATCGATCTCTGTGCCGTTCGAGAGCGTTGCCTGTACCTTCGCATTCGGCGCGTCGGACAACGCCTCCTTGGTCACGCGTACGCTGTCGAGCAGCAGGCGGACGTCTTCCGGTGCGAGCGTCTGCGGTGCGATACCCGCCTGCTCCAGCACATGGCGATACAGGGCATGGTCGAAATCGTCGCCGCCGAGCGCAGAATCGCCGCCCGCTGCGAGCACTTCGAACACACCTTTGGTGAGCTTCAGAATCGACAGATCGAAGGTGCCGCCGCCAAGGTCGTAGACCGCGTAGAGACCTTCGGAACCGTTATCGAGGCCGTAGGCGATCGCGGCCGCAGTCGGCTCGTTCAAGAGACGCAGCACGTTCAGGCCAGCGAGGCGCGCGGCGTCTTTGGTCGCCTGGCGCTGCGCTTCGTCGAAATAGGCGGGCACGGTAATCACTGCGCCGACCAGTTCGTCACCAAGCGTATCTTCGGCACGCTGGCGCAGCGTCGCGAGAATTTCCGCCGACACCTCGACCGGGCTTTTCACGCCGTCGATGGTGCGGATCTGCACCATGCCGGGCGCGTCGATGAAGTCATACGGCGCGTTCTCGGCGCCTTCTACTTCCGCCTTGCCGCGGCCCATGAAGCGCTTGACGGACACGATCGTGTTGCGCGGATCGGTCGCGGCTTCGGCCTTGGCCGTGCGGCCGATGCGGCGGCCGCCCTTTTCCAGGTAACGCACCACCGACGGCAGCAGCGCATAGCCGTCTTCGTCGGGCAGCACGTCCGGCACGCCGCTGCGCACGGCGGCAACGAGGGAATTGGTGGTGCCGAGATCGATACCGACCGCCAGACGCCGCTGATGGGGCGCCGGCGCCATGCCGGGTTCGGAGATTTGCAGTAAGGCCATCTGGATCTTCTCGGAGCCGCTGGGCCCCGTCCTGAATTTTTGCGTTGCTGGATGTATTGCTACGGCTGCTATCGCTGCGTATTCATGCACGGCGGCGGCGCACACCGGGACGCTAGTTCTCGAGCCGCTCGATCTGCGTGCCGATTTCCGACGCCACCCGCTCGATGAACATCAACTGCCGCACTGCCTCGCCCGCCGCCTGATTCGCGCCGCTGTCGAGCAGCGCGCCGAGCTTGTCGAAACGCATGCGCTCTTCGTCGCGCAGTTCGATCAGCAAGGCGTCGAGCGCGTCGACGTTCTTCGCCGCGGCCGCGTCTTCAATGCCTTCGCGCCACTCCATCTGCTGCATCAGGAACGCCGGCTCCATCGCCGTGTTGTTATGCGCGCCAACGTCGATGCCGCGCAGGTGCAACAGATAGGTCGCGCGCTTCAACGGATCGCGCAGCGTCTGATACGCCTCGTTGGTACGCGTCGCCCATTGCATCGCGATGCGCTTTTGCGCGTCGCCGGCGGCCGCGAAGCGGTCCGGATGCACTTGTGCCTGCACCGTGCGGTAGGCGTGATCGAGCGCCGCTGCGTCGAGCGCGAATTGCGCCGGCAGATCGAACAGGTCGAAGTGGCTGTCGTTCAGCGAGGCCATCGGATAAAAGGAGTCCGTTCAGGAAAGCGCACCGGAGTGCAGGCTAAAAACGCGGATCGAAAGCGCTGTGAAGACTCACCGGCGTATTCAGCGGCAAAGCCAGCCGAAAAGCGCCGACCCGGATGCGCGGATGAAACTAAAAAGGCGGCACGCGCCGCCTTTGATCCGCTGCACGCGGAGTGAGCCGATTTACACGCGGAACGATTCGCCGCAACCGCACTCATCCTTCACGTTCGGGTTGTTGAACTTGAAGCCTTCGTTCAACCCTTCGCGTGCGAAGTCGAGTTCGGTGCCGTCGATATAGGCGAGACTCTTCGGGTCGACAATGATCTTCACGCCGTTGCAGTCGAACACTTCGTCTTCGGGCGCGAGTTCATCCACGTACTCGAGCTTGTACGCCAAACCCGAGCAACCGGTCGTGCGCACGCCTACGCGCAGCCCGACGCCCTTGCCGCGGCGAGTCAGATACTTCTGGACGTGCTGTGCTGCCTTTTCGGTCAACGTAATTGCCATAGCGTTTCTCATTGCGCCGCGCGTGTTCGTCACTCCTGTGCCTACTGACGCGCTGCTACCCTGCCTGCTTCAAATATCGCTCATGCCGGACGGTGTTTTTTCTCGCACCGCCCGCTTCGATTCACCCCAATGCGCACTCAAACGAGCGCCCAACCAGCCGCTTACGCGTGTTGCTTGTCGCCTTCGACGACTGCTTCACCGTGGCGTTGCTTGTAGTCGGCGACCGCTGCCTTGATCGCGTCTTCCGCGAGGATCGAGCAGTGGATCTTCACCGGCGGCAGCGCCAGTTCTTCGGCGATCTGCGTGTTCTTGATCGACATGGCCTGATCGAGCGTCTTGCCCTTCACCCATTCGGTGACCAGCGAGCTCGACGCAATCGCCGAACCGCAGCCGTACGTCTTGAACTTTGCGTCTTCAATGATGCCGTCCGCGCCCACGCGGATCTGCAGCTTCATCACGTCGCCGCATGCCGGCGCGCCGACCATGCCGGTGCCGACTGCATCGTCGTCCTTCGCGAAGGAACCAACGTTGCGCGGGTTTTCGTAGTGGTCCAGAACCTTGTCGCTATAAGCCATGATGACACTCCTTGATCCGTTTCAACCTGCAATTTGCAATTCGATAAATTCGACGTCGTCCAAACTGGCGCGTCAGTGCGCTGCCCACTGGATCGTCGAAATATCGATCCCGTCCTTGTGCATTTCCCACAGCGGCGACAAGTCGCGCAGCTTCGAAATCTTGGTCTTCAGCAGGTTGATCACGTAATCGACATCCTGCTCCGTCGTGAAACGGCCCACCGTGAAGCGGATCGAGCTATGCGCCAGTTCGTCGTTACGACCCAGTGCGCGCAGCACATACGACGGTTCCAGCGAAGCCGACGTGCACGCCGAGCCCGACGACACCGCCACGTCCTTCACCGCCATGATCAGCGATTCGCCTTCGACGAAATTGAAGCTGATGTTCAGGTTGTGCGGCACACGCTTTTCCATGTCGCCGTTCACATACGTTTCTTCCATCTCCGACAGGCCAGCCAGCAGACGGTCGCGCAGCATGCGGATGCGTTCGTTCTCCGTCGCCATTTCTTCACGCGCGATACGGAACGCTTCGCCCATACCGGCGATCTGGTGCGTAGCCAGCGTGCCCGAGCGCATGCCGCGCTCGTGACCGCCGCCGTGCATCTGCGCTTCGATGCGGATACGCGGCTTGCGACGCACGTACAGCGCGCCGATGCCCTTCGGACCATACGTCTTGTGCGCCGAGAACGACATCAGGTCGACCTTCAGCTTCTGCAGATCGATCGCGATCTTGCCGGTGGCTTGCGCCGCGTCGACGTGGAAAATGATGCCCTTTTCACGGGTGATCTCGCCGATCGCCTCGATGTCCTGGACCACGCCGATCTCATTGTTCACCGACATGACCGACACCAGAATCGTGTCCGGGCGCAGCGCTGCCTTGAACTTTTCGAGGTCGATCAGGCCGTCGTCCTTCACGTCCAGATACGTAACTTCGAAGCCTTCGCGCTCGAGTTCCCGGCAGGTGTCGAGCACAGCCTTGTGCTCGGTCTTCACCGTGATGATGTGCTTGCCCTTGCTCTTGTAGAAGTGCGCCGCACCCTTGATCGCGAGGTTGTCCGACTCCGTGGCGCCCGAGGTCCAGATGATCTCGCGCGGATCGGCATTCACCAGCGCGGCGACGTTCTCGCGCGCTTCTTCGACCGCACGCTCCGCGGCCCAGCCATACGAGTGGCTGCGCGATGCGGGGTTGCCGAACTGCTCGCGCAGGTACGGAATCATCTTGTCCACCACGCGCGGATCGATCGGCGTCGTCGCGCTGTAGTCCATGTAAATGGGCAGGTGGAGAGTGTCGTTGTTCATCAATTGCTCCGGGGACGTCATTGCTCTGGCTTCTGGTTTCCTGATCAGGCTGCGGTGCGTTCAGATTGCCGCGCCTAGGAACCGGCCATGTTGAAAACTGAATTAGGCCCTTTCGGCACGACGCGCGCGGGTTCGACCGCCGGCGCCTCGTTGCGCCGGTCGCGCAACACCGCCGGCGCGCCTTCGCGCGAACGCTGCTGATCGACCAGATCTTTCAGGGACACCGAATCGAGGTACTCGACCATTTTCTGGTTCAGCGTGGACCACAATTCGTGCGTCATGCAGTGGCCGTCGTGCTGTTTGGTGCCCTCGCACGAGCCCTTGCCGCCGCATTGGGTGGCGTCGAGCGGTTCGTCGACCGCGATGATGATGTCGGCGACGGTCACATCTTCAGCGCGGCGGGCCAGATTGTAGCCGCCGCCCGGTCCGCGCACGGACTCGACGATTTCGTGACGACGCAGCTTGCCAAACAGCTGCTCGAGATAGGACAGGGAGATATGTTGGCGCTGGCTGATACCCGCAAGCGTCACCGGGCCCTGCTCCTGGCGCAGTGCCAGGTCAATCATCGCCGTGACGGCGAAACGGCCTTTCGTGGTGAGTCTCATATGTGTGGGAACCGCAATTCTCGACAAGTTTGGTCAAGTATAAATACATGACTGAATTAGTCAAGTATCCCTATCGTGATTTGGGTCATTTGCTTAATTGCTGGATAAGCCGGTCCAGACCTCGGCGATGACCCGCCAGTCTTACGTGATCAATTGGGGGCGCAACGCTGCGATCAGTCCGCGGCAGGCTGCTTCGCATTGATCCAATACCTGTTCGAACCCTTCGGCGCCGCCGAAATAAGGGTCGACGACTTCGCGGGCGCCGCCCCAGCGGCCGTCCGTCTCAGGCACGAACTCCATCAGCAGACGGATTTTGTCGCGCTGCTCCGCCGGACAGATCTGGCGCAGCGCGGCGACGTTTTTGTCGTCCATTGCGATCAGCAGATCGAAACGCTCGAAGTCGGCTATCGCGATCTGGCGGCCGCGCAAGGCGGCCAACTCATAACCCCGCCGCCCGGCCGCATGCTGTGCGCGGTCGTCAGGCGGTTGGCCGATGTGCCAGTCGCCCGTGCCCGCTGAATCGATCAGAATGCGCTCCGCCAGTTTCGCCTCGTCGACCAGACGACGCATCACACCTTCCGCAGTCGGCGAACGGCAGATGTTCCCCAGGCAGACAAAGCAGACGGACACGGTTTTCATCAGAGGCTTTCGGACGCTTAAACGCCCGCGGATCGGCAGTTAGGAAACGGTGGCGCGATTATACAAAGGTCGACCAGATCGCGCCGGAGGCTACGCGCGCTTAGGACGCCGCTTAAGACGCTTCGGCCGCCGGCATTGCCGTGACGGCGTGCATCGGTTTGGCCGGCAACGTCGTCGTGTTATCGACCATGCCGTACGACACGGCGCGCGCCAGTTCCGCGGTCAGTTGGTCAGCGGCGAGCGGGGCCTGCGAGGCGCGCGAAGCCGCGTCGCCACAAATGTGCAGATAGGCTGCCGCAGCAAGCGGCACAACGATGGCGAGGGGCCAGTACACCGATATTGTCTTTTTCATGATGTGGTTTCTTCCGATTAGGGGCTCGTGAGCTCGTGACGCACTATGCCCAGTCGAAATGCTATAGGAATTTACAATCGAGAAAAACCTACTGGCGCGAGATACAGCGTTGCGCTGGATGGAACAGTCCATTAACTGGTCTGCCACGCGCGACGCTGACCTGTGTCATGGCATGAAAAAGAAATCCTTACAAACACATACAAAGCTGGCGCGACGGTTGGCGATAATAGCTGTCTTACAAACATGAAATCTTCGCACTGGTCCTTCCAATGAAACGTATTGCTCCACTCGCCGGCCTCACGCTCGCTGCTGCATTGCTTGGCGGCTGCGCGGTCTACCCGGACGGCACGCCGATGGCCGGCAACGGCTACGGCGGCGGTTACAGCGGCTATGACGGTTACGACGGCTATGCCACCGGCGTGCCGGTTGTGCCGCAAACCAACGTGTACATGGGCTACAGCAATTACTGGGGGCCCGGCTACTACGACGGGCCGAGCCGCTATTACGGGCCGGGGCCCGGGTATCGGGGCTACCCAGGTTATCCGGACCGGGGGCGGCCGAATAACGGCAACGATGGAAACAACGGAAAC
This sequence comes from Paraburkholderia nemoris, assembly GCF_905221015.1. NCBI lineage: Bacteria > Pseudomonadati > Pseudomonadota > Betaproteobacteria > Burkholderiales > Burkholderiaceae > Paraburkholderia > Paraburkholderia nemoris. Next base: position 113,657 of record NZ_CAJNBO010000015.1, read on the forward strand.
CGGGGCGACAACGGCGGCTGGCGCGGTCAGCCGAACGGAGGCGGCCAACATGGGGGGCCGCCGCCTCAAGGTGCGGTTGGTGGACCGAGAGGCCCGAGTGGGTCTAGTGCGCCACGGCCGGGCGCCGCCAGCCCGCCGCCCCCTCCGCCACAGCAGGCAGGCAATAACGGGGGACGCGGCAATGGAGGGAATCCACAGCCCAGAGGCGGTTACACCCGCCAGCCAGACATGACAAACCATTGATCCGGCAACGACGGGGGCAGGACCAGCCCCGCGAACTACAACAACAGTGCCGCTCACTCAGCCAATATGGCTGCGTTGAGCGGCATACAACTCTCTGAAGGTGCGGCCGACCGGCGCCGGCATATCGCGCGTATTGGTCCAGCCCGCTCCACCCAGCGGCAACCTGGCAATCGAACGATTTCGCCCGCCCATTCTTTCCAGCACGCGAACTGCCAGCTTGGTGAAGAGCGCATAAGCATCCGGGTGCAGCGCGAGGAAACCCCACACGGCGAGCCCTGCCCGCTCGCGCCACGGCCGCAGATGCCGCTCGACCTGCTTCTCGCGCAACTTGCGCAGCAGATCGGACAACGGAATGCCGACCGGACACACGCTGTTGCACTCGCCGCACAAAGTCGCCGCCTGAGGCAGATCCAGCGCTTTGTCTATCCCGACGTAGCTTGGCGTCAGCACCGACCCCATCGGCCCCGGATAAACCCAACCGTAAGCGTGACCGCCCACCTTCTGATACACCGGGCAGTGATTCATGCACGCGCCGCAACGGATACAGCGCAGCATGTCCTGGAAGTCGCCGCCGATCAGCCCCGTGCGCCCGCCGTCGACCAACACCACGTACATATGCTCGGGACCATCCTGGTCGCCCGCGCCGCGCGGCCCGGTCAGCACCGAAAAATAGTTGGACGTCGCCTGACCAGTCGCCGAGCGCGGCAGCAGACGCATAGCCGTCGCGAGATCTTCCAGCGTGGGCAACACCTTTTCGATGCCGGTCACCGCCACATGCACGCGTGGCATCACCGTGCACATGCCCTCGTTGCCCTCGTTCGTGACCAGCACGACCGAGCCCGTCTCCGCCACCACGAAGTTGCCGCCGGTCACGCCCATGTCCGCAGTCATGAAGTGCGGACGCAGCATTTCGCGCGCTTCTCGGGTCATGTCGGTGATCTCGGTCAGACGCGGCCGGCCGTGCGTTTTCGCGAACAGGTCGGCGATCTCGTCCTTATCCTTATGGACGACCGGCGCGATGATGTGGCTGGGCGGCTCGTTGTCGTTGATCTGGAGAATGTATTCGCCCAGATCAGTTTCGATCGATTGCACGCCCATCTGCCCGAGCACTTCGTTCAGACGCATTTCCTCGGTGACCATCGACTTGGTCTTGATCACCTTCTTCACCTCGTGCCGGCGCGCAATATTGCCGACGAGGCGCGCGGCCTCCTGCGTCGTCTCGGCGAACAGGACCGTGACGCCGCGCCGGCTCGCTTCACGTTCGAAGGTTTCGAGCCACACGTCGAGATTTTCCAGCGCGCGATTGCGGCGCTCCTTCAGCGCGGCGCGGGTGGCGGGGAAATCGATCGCGGTCATGGCCGCGGCGCGGGCCGACACGAACTTGGTCGACAGCTTGGTCAGGTTCTGCTGCAGACGCTGGTCGGCGAGTTTCTGGCCCGCACGGGCCTTGAAATGCATCGATTGAACTTGCATGGCGGCCTTGAGCGTATTCGGATGAAAGCGCGAATGAAATGCGCAAGCGAAGAGCGAATCAAATAAACGAATGACGCGCGCGAAATGGCGTGTACCGAATCAACCGCCCGCTTTGGGCGTTGCGACGATCGTTACGCGTCGCCGGCCAGCACCTGGGCGATGTGCAGCACACGTGTGGCAGTATCGCCGGTGCGCCGCAAGCGGCCTTCGATATTGAGCATGCAGCCGAGGTCGCCGAGCACCACCGTGCCGGCGCCGCTCGCGCCGATATTCGCGCATTTCTCGTCGACGATTGCCGTGGAGATATCGCCGTACTTGATCGCGAAGGTGCCGCCGAAGCCGCAGCAGTGCTCGCAATCCTTCATTTCAGTCACTGCCACGCCCACCTGCGCCAGCAGCGCCCGCGGCTGCGTTTTGACACCCAGTTCGCGCAGCCCCGAACAGGAATCGTGGTACGTCACCTGGCCCGCAAACTCACCGGGCTGCAATTGGACCTTGGCCACATTGACAAGGAAATCAGTCAACTCGAACACTTTGGCGCGCAACCGTCCGAAGCGGTTCATCAGCTCCGGATCGTCGGCAAACAGATCGCCGTAATGCGCGCGGATCATGCCGCCGCACGAACCGGACGGCACCACGACATAGTCGAACTGTTCGAATTCGCGCAGCGTTTTCTCGGCTAGATCGCGTGCGATGCGCCGCTCACCCGAGTTGTACGCGGGCTGCCCGCAACAGGTCTGCGCGGGTGGCACCACCACCTCGAAACCGGCGCCTTCGATCAGCTTGATGACCGAAAAACCAATCTCCGGACGCATCAGGTCGATCAGGCAGGTGACGAACAATCCGACTCGCATGGGCCCTCCTCCGGGAAAACGTCCCTGATTATCCGCTGTTTGCCGCACAATACCAACGGCCGGAAGGCATAGGACGAATGCCACGTTAAATTGGAATAGACGTTCCAACTGCTTTCCATCTTTTCACAATACGGGATACAATCAATTTCCGCTGTTTGACGCGTCAACCGATTCCTCCCCATGAGCGATACGAACCCGGATCCCAAAACTTCGATCCAGGTGATCGAACGCATGATGCGCTTGCTCGATGCACTCGCTGCGCATAGCGACCCGGTCAGCCTGAAAGAACTCGCCATCCGCACCGAGCTGCACCCGTCCACCGCGCACCGCATCCTGAACGACATGGTGATGTGCCGGCTGGTCGACCGGTCGGATCCCGGCACGTACCGCCTTGGTATGCGCCTGCTCGAACTGGGCAATCTGGTGAAGGCGCGGCTGTCAGTACGCGACGCGGCGCTCACGCCGATGCGCGAACTGCACCGTCAAACCGGCCAGACTGTAAACCTGTCAGTACGCCAGGGCGACGAGATCGTCTATATAGAACGCGCCTACTCCGAGCGCTCCGGCATGCAGGTGGTGCGGGCGATCGGCGGCCGGGCGCCGCTGCATCTGACTTCGGTGGGCAAGCTCTTCCTCGCCGCGGACGAATCGACCCGCGTGCGGGCCTACGCCACGCGCACCGGGCTGTCCGGCCACACGCAGAACAGCATTACCGATCTGACCAAACTCGAACGTGAGTTGTCGCACGTGCGCCAGCAGGCCTGCGCGCGCGATAACGAAGAACTGGAGTTGGGTGTGCGCTGCATCGCAGCGGGGATCTACGACGACACCGGCAAACTGGTTGCGGGCCTGTCACTGTCGGCCCCGGCGGATCGCCTGCAGGATTCGTGGTTGGGGCAGCTCAGCCAAACGGCGCTGTTGATTTCCGCGTCGCTTGGTTATCGCCCTCAGACGCCGCACGAGCATACGCATCCCCAGCACGCCTAAGCGGGTGACCGGCGCGTCTTCCGATGCAATAAAAAAGCCTCGCATCCGCGAGGCTTTTTTTCTGGCCGGTTCGAAAACCAGCCGCTTGACCATGCTGGCGTGCTTCAGGTGCCCGCGCCGCCAGCATCCGCGCTGGTAATGCGCGGCTGATCGCCACCATTATCGAGCCACGTACGTAGACGCGTCGCGTCCGCAAAGCGCGAGTACTTACCCGACGAGTCGAGCAGCACGATGATCATCGGACGACCGTGAATGGTCGCCTGCATCACGAGGCACTCGCCCGCTTCGTTGATGAACCCGGTCTTTTGCAGACCGATGTCCCACGTCGGATTACGCACCAATGCATTCGTGCTGTTGTATGCCAGCGAACGCTTGCCCGTGTACACCTCGTAGCTGTGATCGGTCGAGAACTTGCGGATCATCGGATACTGATACGCCGCATTGACCATCTTCACGAGGTCGCGCGCGCTCGAAACATTCTGGCTCGTCAAACCCGTGGGGTTTTCAAAGTGCGTGTCGGTCATGCCGAGTTGCTTGGCCTTCGCGTTCATTGCCGCGAGGAACGCCGGACGCCCGCCCGGAAAATAACGCGACATCGCCGCGGCCGCGCGGTTTTCCGAAGCCATCAGCGCGATGTGCAGCATGTCTTCACGCGACAGTACCGAGCCCACCGACAGACGCGAGCCGGTGTTCTTCTCGTAGTCGCGGTCTTCGTCGGTGACTTCGATCTGATCGGTCATCGGCTCTTTCGAATCGAGCACGACCATCGCGGTCATCAGCTTGGTGATCGACGCGATCGGCACCACGGCGCGCGAATTCTTGTCGAACAGCGATTCACCGGTGTTCTGATCGATCACGTAGGCAACGCTTGAACGCAGCATCAGCGCGTCCGGCGTGTCATGCAGACCGAAAGCCTGGCCAACGCTAGGCGGACGCGGTTCGTACGCGACGCGGCGCATCACCGAGTGATGACGGCCGTTCGACGAATAGGTCACACGCTTGCGCTTGACGCTCGTGCGCGGCGCGTCGTCACCGGCGGCAGCGGCCACGTTCGCAGCGGCGCCTTTGGCGGCCTTCTTGCTCGACACTTTGTCGGCGGAGGCCGCGGCAGGCTTTTTGGCCGCTTTCGCGTGTTTGGAGGTTTTTGCCGTGGCGGCGGGCGTGGCGGCAAAAGTGCTGACAGGCGTGGCGAACGCCGCTGCGATGACCATGGAGACGGCCACCGACAGAGCGGTGCTGCGAGCCGCGCCGTGGATCACTTTTAGCGACGAAAACATGTCGGTTTTCATGGGTGTTCAGTAGGGAGCGGCGAGAGGTTTCCGCAAGTGTAGTAAAACAACGAAAAATTAGCAATTTGAAGCACTTATACGCGCTCCTTAAACCGGCTTGTAAGCTCCGATCGCAAAAACACAAATAAGTGCCGCGTTTCGATCGAAAAAAACGATCGCCAACGCGCTTCGCCTCGCCTTTGCCGCCTAATGCCGGAATCGAGCCGATTCTTTCAGCATAACGGCAATTTCGAGACAACCTTGATCAGGGGAAATACGGTCAGAGCGCAGGCATGCAAAGCCTTGCCGGCGCGCCGGAACATCGGAACGTCGAGCGGATGCTGCTGCAGGCTGTTAAACACCTGCTGGAGACCGCCAACGCGCATTCGACCGGCATAGAGCATTAACGTTCCGTGACACTTTCTGGTTTACACAGGGATGGGCAATCGACAGGTTTTTTGTCAAACGCCGATTTGCCCTGCTACCCGCGCCGCACCTCATCTCGCGGTCAAAATCGCTCCTGAAATCGGTAACAAATGCGGATTTATCCTGCACCAGCGCGGTGCGACAGGCAAATCGACCTGCGTCAACCGAACGTCATGCTCGCCGCATAACGTATTGTTTTGTCAGCAATTTCTTAACATTGTGCGACGCACAAAAAACACTTGACATTCGTTAACACCATCCTAAAATGGGAACCATTGCTGCGATGCACAAAACATCGCGGTCCGGGGAGACGATCTGAGAGCGTCTCGCCACCAACCCAATGCGGTCCGCACAGACAGACCGCGATCCAGGAGCGTAAACCATGACTCTGCTGACCCCTGAGCAATTCGCTGCAGCCCAGAAAGCCAACTTTGAAACGCTGTTCGGCCTGACGACCAAAGCATTTGAAGGCGTCGAAAAGCTGGTTGAACTGAACCTGCAAGTCGTGAAATCGACGCTCGCGGAAAGCCAGGAAAATGCCCAACGCGCCCTGTCGGTAAAGGACGCGCAGGAACTGCTGGCACTGCAAGCTAGCCTCGCACAGCCGGTGGCTGAAAAGGCGCTGTCGTACGGCCGTCACGTATATGAGATCGTTTCGGCAACGCAAGGTGAGTTCACCCGCGTCGCAGAAGCCCAATTCGAAGAGCAAAACCGCAAGGTCCAGTCGCTCGTCGAAAACGTTGCGAAGAATGCCCCGGCCGGTTCGGAAACCGCTGTCGCCGTGCTGAAGTCGGCAATCACCGCCGCCAACACCACGTACGAAACGGTCCACAAGGCAACCAAGCAAGCTGTCGAAATCGCTGAAAGCAACTTCAATGCAGCCGCAACGGCCGCATCGAAGGCAGCATCGCAAGCCGCTGCACAAGCATCGCGCTCGGCAAAGAAGGCAGTCTAAGTTTCAAGCCGCACATCACGCCGGCCCCGCCTCACGGCAGGGCCGGCGCGATTGCAGCAACAACATGCAAGCAACTGCGTCGTGCCGTTGCCGCTCACACGGTTTCATCTGGCCGAACGCTCCGATACGTTGAATAGCGTATCGTTTGCCCGGCGAAAGGCCGGGATTTTTTTTCCCGCTGCCTGATATGCGCGGCGCATGTTGCCAAACGCTCTACGCTGCTTGCTGCATAAAAAACGGCGCGCCCTTTGCGGGGCGCGCCGTTTTTTTCCGTCTGCTTCTTCGTTCGAACCCGCCTGCATGCAGGCGGGTTCGGCAGCATTACTTCTTTTTCTGCGGCGGCAAGTCGGTGCAGACGCCTTCGTACAACTCGGCAGCCATACCGATCGATTCGCCGAGCGTCGGGTGCGGGTGAATCGTCTTACCGATATCCGTTGCATCCGCACCCATCTCGACCGCGAGACACACTTCGCTGATCAGGTCGCCGGCGTTCAAACCGACAATCCCGCCGCCGATCACGCGATGCGTTTCTTCGTCGAACAGCAGCTTGGTGAAGCCTTCGTCGCGGCCGTTGGCGATGGCGCGGCCCGAAGCGGCCCACGGGAACACCGCCTTGCCGTACTTGACGCCTTCGGCCTTCAGCTGATCTTCCGTCTTGCCGGCCCACGCCACTTCCGGATCGGTATAGGCTACCGACGGAATCTGCAGTGCATCGAAGTACGCCTTCTCGCCATGAGCCACTTCAGCGGCGACGTGAGCTTCATGCACGGCTTTGTGCGCGAGCATCGGCTGACCGACGATATCGCCGATCGCGAAGATATGCGGCACGTTGGTGCGCATCTGCTTGTCGACGTCGATGAACCCGCGATCCGTCACAGCCACGCCTGCCTTGTCCGCGCCGATCTTCTTGCCGTTCGGCGTGCGGCCGACGGCGACCAGCACGAGGTCATAGCGTTGCGCTTCGGCCGGGGCCTTTTCGCCTTCGAACGACACGTAGATACCGTCGTCTTTTGCTTCCGCTGCGGTGGTTTTGGTCTTCAGCATGACGTTGGCAAAACGCTTGCTGTTGTACTTTTCCCAGACCTTGACCAGATCGCGATCCGCGCCGGCCATCAGGCCGTCGAGCATTTCGACCACATCGATTTGCGCGCCGAGCGTGGCATAGACCGTCGCCATTTCCAGACCGATGATGCCGCCGCCGATCACCAGCATGCGTTGCGGAATCTGACGCAACTCCAGCGCACCGGTCGAATCGACCACCCGCGGATCTTCCGGAATGAACGGCAGCTTCACCGCTTCCGAGCCTGCGGCGATGATGGCCTGCTTGAACTTGACGACCTTCTTGCCAGCGTCCGTCACGACTTCCATGTGATACGGATCGACGAACGAGCCGGTGCCCGTCACGACTTCGACCTTGCGCATCTTGGCCATGCCGGCGAGACCGCCGGTGAGCTTCTTGACGACGCCCGACTTGAAGTCGCGCAGCTTGTCGAGATCGATTTGCGGCTTGCCGAACGTGATGCCATGCGAGCCGAGCGCTTCCGCTTCATCGATAACGAGCGCCGTGTGCAGCAGCGCCTTCGACGGGATACAGCCGACGTTCAGACAGACGCCGCCGAGCGTGGAATAACGTTCGACGAGCACCGTCTTCATGCCGAGATCGGCCGAACGAAACGCAGCCGAATAACCGCCGGGACCCGAACCAAGCACGAGCATGTCGCACTCGATATTGGCGCTGCCGGAGAAGCTACCGGCTTGCGGCGCGGGCGCTGCCGCTGCCGCTTTGGACGCAGGCGCAGGCGCCGGTGCAGGCGCTGCTGCCGGAGCGGGCGCTTTCTCAGGCGTCTTGGCCGGTGCTGCGTCTGCGGACGTTTCGACTAGCGCGATGACCGTGCCTTGCGAGACTTTGTCGCCGGCCTTGATGCGTACTTCCTTGACCGTGCCGGCGGTATCGCTCGGCACTTCGATGGAGGCCTTATCGGACTCGAGCGTCATCAGCGCCTGCTCGTTCTCGATGACATCACCCGGTTTGATATTGACTTCGACGACATCGACGTCCTTGAAGTCACCGATATCCGGCACTTTTACTTCGACGAGACTCATAGTGTCCCCTTCTCTTATTGATCGTGATGAGACGAAGAACCAGAAAAAAAAGGGCCTAAAAGCAGGCAGCGCGGCGAACAGCAACATCCTTTGCTGTCCGCCCAAGGACGCGCCTTTCTTTTGCCTACTTTTCTTTGGAAGACAAAGAAAAGTAGGTGCCGCCCCGCACAGGGGCAACGCTAATAGACCACTAAGAAAGCAGGTTCTACAGAGAGACGCGGATAAACAGAAAAAACAAACAAAACCCGCGCCCCGCGCAACGCCATCACCACATCAAAGAATCACACGCCGAAAATCGGCAAGAATCGCACCCAGATACGCATTGAACCGCGCCGCCGCAGCACCATCAATCACCCGATGGTCATACGACAACGACAGCGGCAGAATCAGACGCGGCACAAACTGCTTGCCATCCCAAACCGGCTTCATCGCGCCACGCGACAAGCCGAGAATGGCGACTTCCGGCGCATTGATAATCGGCGTGAAGTTAGTCCCGCCAATACCACCCAGCGAAGAAATCGAGAAGCAGCCGCCTTGCATCTGATCCGGCTTCAGCTTGCCGTCACGCGCGGCCTTCGACAACTCGGTCATTTCCTTCGCGATGTCGATCAAACCCTTCTTGTCCGCATCGCGAATCACCGGAACGACCAGGCCATTCGGCGTATCGGCAGCAAACCCAATGTGGTAGTACTGCTTGAACACCAGGTTGTCGCCGTCGAGGCTCGCATTGAACGTCGGGAACTGCTTCAAGGCAGCAACCACCGCCTTGATCACGAACGCCAGCATCGTGAACTTCACGCCGGCCTTTTCGTTTTCCTTGTTCAACTGCACGCGCAGCGCTTCGAGATCGGTGATGTCCGCTTCGTCGTTATTCGTGACGTGCGGAATCATGACCCAGTTGCGATGCAGGTTCGCGCCCGAGATCTTCTTGATGCGCGACAACGGCTTCGGATCGACCGGGCCGAACTTGGTGAAGTCGACCTTCGGCCACGGCAGCAGATTCAATTCGCCGCCACCCGCAGCAGCCGGCGCAGCAGCGCCTGCCGGTGCAGCGCGTTGCCCCGTCATCACACCCTTGATGAAGCCGGTCACGTCCGCTTGTGTAATACGGCCCTTCGGACCCGTGCCCTGCACCTGCGTCACGTCGACACCGAGTTCGCGCGCGAACTTGCGCACGGACGGCGAAGCGTGGCTCGCGCGGCGAGCACCACCCTCACCAGCCTGAATCAGCGGCGCTTGGGCAAGCGCAGACGGTGAAGCCGGAGCGGGCGAAGGAGCAACCGGTGCGTCCGACGGCTTCTCGAGGGCTTCCTGCTTCGCCGCAGGTGCGGCGGCCGCAGCCGGCGCAGCCGCGCCATCCGCTTCCAGCACGACGATGACCGAGCCTTCCGACACGGTATCGCCGACCTTGACCTTCAGTTCCTTGACGACGCCGGCGGCCGAGCTCGGCACGTCCATGGTCGCCTTGTCGGATTCGAGCGTCACCAGCGACTGCTCTTTCTCGACGCGATCGCCGACCTTCACCGAGACTTCGATCACGGGAATGTCTTTGTAGTCGCCGATATCCGGCACTTTGACTTCCTGCAGACCACCGCCGGCAGCAGCGGGGGCAGGCGTAGCAGCCGGGGCTGCTGCAGGAGCCGGGGCAGCAGCAGGCGCCGGAGTCGGTGCGGCAGCGCCCGCGCCTTCCAGCACGACGATCAGCGAGCCTTCCGACACGTTGTCGCCAACCTTGACCTTCACTTCCTTGACGACGCCGGCAGCCGAGCTCGGCACGTCCATGGTCGCCTTGTCGGACTCCAGCGTAACGAGCGATTGCTCTTTCTCGACGGTGTCACCCGCCTTCACCAGCACCTCGATCACAGGAATGTCCTTGTAATCGCCGATGTCCGGCACCTTGACTTCGATCGCTTGACTCATTGTTAGTGTCTCCTGGGCCGCGCACGCCGCCCGCTCCTGTCGATCAGGAGCAGGCGCGCACGCCGTGGCACACGGGGAATGATGCCTTAGACGGTCATCGGGTTGGGTTTGGCGGGATCAAGGTTGTACTTCTTGAGCGCCTCGGCGACGACCTTGCGTTCGATCGTGCCTTCATCTGCCAGTGCATTCAACGCGGCAACCGTGACCCAGTAGCGGTCGACTTCGAAGAAGTGACGCAGCTTTTCACGCGTGTCCGAACGGCCGTAGCCATCCGTGCCCAGCACGACGAACTTCTGCGGCACGAACGCGCGGATCTGCTCGGTCAGCGCGCGCACGTAGTCGGTCGAAGCGATGACCGGACCTTGTGCGTCCTTCAGCAGCTTCTCGACGTGCGAGAGCTTCTTCTCTTCCGTCGGGTGCAGCAGGTTCCAGCGCTGCACTTCGTGACCTTCGCGAGCCAGTTCGGTGAAACTCGGCACGCTCCACAGGTCGGCAGCGACGCCCCAGTCGTTCTTCAGCAGATCAGCAGCGGCGATCACTTCGTTGAAGATCGTGCCTGCGCCCATCAGCTGAACGCGCGGTGCTTTCTTATCAGCATCGGCCTTCCGGAACGCGTACATACCCTTGATGATGTCGGCCGCTACAGCATCGCCCTGCGGAATCGCCGGGTGCTCGTAGTTTTCGTTCATCACCGTGATGTAGTAGTACACGTCTTCCTGGTCAGCAACCATGCGACGCAGACCGTCCTGCATGATGACCGCGAGTTCGTAACCGAACGTCGGGTCGTAGCTGATGCAGTTCGGCACCGAGGCCGCCCACAGCAGCGAGTGGCCGTCTTCGTGCTGCAGACCTTCGCCGTTCAGCGTCGTGCGGCCAGCCGTACCGCCCAGCAGGAAGCCGCGCGAACGCATGTCGCCCGCCGCCCATGCCAGATCGCCGATACGCTGGAAGCCGAACATCGAGTAGAAGATGTAGAACGGGATCATGATCTCGCCGTGCGTCGAGTACGACGTCGCGGCTGCGATCCAGTCACACATACCGCCGGCTTCGTTGATCCCTTCCTGCAGGATCTGGCCGGTTTCCGATTCGCGGTAGAACATCAGCTGGTCGGAATCTTCCGGCACGTACTTCTGGCCTTCCTGATTCCAGATACCGATCTGGCGGAACAGGCCTTCCATGCCGAAGGTACGCGACTCGTCCGGCACGATCGGCACGATGCGCTTACCGAGCGCCTTGTCTTTCAGCAGGATGTTCAGGATCCGCACGAATGCCATCGTCGTGGAGATCTCGCGGCCTTCGCCCGTGCCCTTCAGCAGCGGCTCGAATGCGTCGAGCGCCGGCACCGGCAGCGACTCGGCCTTCTGACGACGCGCCGGCAGATAGCCGCCGAGGTCCTGACGGCGAGCGCGCATGTACTCGAGTTCCTTCGAACCTTCTTCGAACTTGAGGTACGGCACGTTGACGAGGTCTTCGTCGGGGATCGGCAGACGGAACTGATCGCGGAATTTCTTCAGCTGATCGACGTGCAGCTTCTTCTGCTGGTGGGTGATGTTCATCGCCTGGCCGGCTTCGCCCATGCCGTAGCCCTTGATCGTCTTCGCGAGGATGACGGTCGGCTGGCCCTGCGAGTTCGAGGCTTCCGAGAACGCTGCGTAGATCTTGTGCGGATCATGACCGCCGCGGTTCAGGTTCCAGATGTCTTCATCGGACCACTCGGCAACCAGCGCCTTCAGTTCAGGCGTATTGAAGAAGTGTTCGCGAACATACGCGCCCGACTCCGACTTGTACGTCTGATATTCGCCGTCGACGACTTCCATCATCCGGCGCATCAGCGCGCCCGATTTGTCGCGTTGGAACAGCGCATCCCAGCGGCTGCCCCAGACGACCTTGATGACGTTCCAGCCGGCGCCGCGGAATTCGCTTTCGAGTTCCTGGATGATCTTGCCGTTACCGCGCACCGGACCATCGAGGCGCTGCAGGTTGCAGTTGATCACGAACACGAGGTTGTCGAGGCGTTCGCGACCGGCCATGCCGATTGCGCCGAGCGATTCCGGTTCATCCGTTTCGCCGTCGCCGAGGAAGGCCCAGACCTTGCGGCCTTCGGTCTTCGCAATGCCGCGCGCCTGCAGGTACTTCATGAAGCGCGCCTGATAGATCGCCATGATCGGGCCGAGGCCCATCGAGACGGTCGGGAATTGCCAGAAGTCCGGCATCAGCCACGGGTGCGGGTACGACGAGATGCCCTCGCCGCCCACTTCCTGACGGAAGTTGTCGAGCTGGTTCTCGGTCAGACGGCCGAGCAGGAACGCGCGCGAGTAGACACCCGGCGACGAATGGCCCTGCACGAACACGAGGTCGCCGCCATGTTCAGCCGACGGTGCATGCCAGAAGTGGTTGTAGCCGACGTCGTACAGCGTGGCAGCCGACGCGAACGAAGCGATGTGACCGCCGACGTTCGTGTCCTTGCCCGCGCGCAGCACCATGGCGATGGCGTTCCAGCGCGTGTACGAGCGAATCCTGTGTTCGAGGTCCTGGTCGCCGGGAATCGGCGCCTGACGCGACACGGGAATCGTATTGATGTAGGGGGTGTTTGCAGAGAACGGGAGATGTTCGCCGTGTACACGGGCGAATTCGATCTGTTTCTCGATCAGGTAGTGAGCGCGATCGGGGCCCACAGCAGAAATCACGCCATCCAGCGCTTCCAGCCATTCGCCGGTTTCCTGGGGATCGTCGTCTTTTTCGGCAGCGACATATTTCATGACTTCGTCGGGTACAGCGGACATGCTCGTCTCCTGGATATAGAGGAACGCTCTTTGAACAGACGACGCGGACGAAGCACGGCCGCGGCAGCTTCGGCCGATTGTAAAAGGGGTCCCGACGTCTGCGCAACAAAAATTTCGAATCACGAGATCGATTCTCATAATGCGGAAAATTGTTGCGGCGCAACCTGATTTGACTGCCGATCGACCGATACGTCGGCTAGTTTGCGCCGAATAACGGTTCTTTCAGCGCTTTTTTGCGCCATTTGCTAGTGACTCGCTGCGCTACAATGCCACGCATGTTGACCGAACGGCTTTTCGCTCGCTCGGCGCGCACCGCTGGTTCGCCGGCGGATTCGACGCCGTCCTCCCGCTGGCACCACGGACCGTGGTGGTCGAACTCCTATTTGCTCACGCCGCTGCTGTCGATCCTGGTTTTCCTGGTCGTCATGAGCCTGATTCTGTGGAGCCTGAACCGGCGCGAACAGCAGCAGCAGGAAGACACGCTTTATCGCAATGTCGCATGGGCGCAGCAGCAGATCCGCCTGTCCATGACGGGCGCGCAGGAACAGATTCAGGCTCTCGCCCGCGATCTCGTCGCCGGCCACGCCGATCCGCATTCATTCCAGGTGTCCACCACGGACATCATGCAGGGGCATCCCGAGATCCTCTACATGAACTGGTACACGAGCCTGCAGCAACCGCGCTGGCCCAATACCGCACTCCCCGTGTTCGGCCAGCGTCTCGCCAAGCCGAACGACGCGCAGATGGACGAAGCCGTCAAAGCCGCCTTCAACGAGGCGCGCAATACGCGCCGGCAGGTGTACTCACCGCTGATCTACGACGACCTCGGCAACGGCTACATCACGCTGCAGACGCCGGTCTACCGCGACCGTGACTTCCTCGGCACGATCGCCGCCGTGTTCTCGGTGGAAGGCATCCTGAAGCACGACATTCCGCCCGAGTTGTCGGCCAAATACAAAATCTCGATCATCGACGTGAACAACCGCGAGTTGACCACCACGTCGACCCGCCCGCGCCTGCCGCGCGACATGTTCTACGATCTGCCGCTCGACCCGCCGGGCCAGGGCGTCTCGGTACGCGTCTACGCGTTCCCGCAGATGACCAACTTCACCAACAACACGCTGGTCTGGCTGGTGGCCGGCCTGTCGTGCTTCGTGTTGTGGAGTCTGTGGAGCTTGTGGAAGCACACGCGGCAACGTTTCGAGGCGCAGCAGGCGCTCTACGCCGAAGCGTTCTTCCGGCGCGCAATGGAAAACTCGGTGCTGATCGGTATGCGCGTGCTCGACATGCACGGCCGCATCACTCACGTCAATCCGGCCTTTTGCCGCATGACTGGTTGGGACGAAAGCGATCTGGTCGGCAAGAACGCGCCGTTCGCTTACTGGCCGCGCGACGCCTACCCTGAAATGCAACGTCAGCTCGACATGACGCTGCGCGGCAAAGCCCCCTCTTCAGGCTTCGAATTGCGGGTGCGCCGCAAGGACGGATCGCTCTTCCATGCGCGCCTCTATGTGTCGCCGCTGATCGACAGCTCGGGTCGTCAGACCGGCTGGATGTCGTCGATGACCGACATCACCGAACCGAAGCGCGCGCGCGAGGAGCTCGCCGCCGCGCACGAGCGCTTCACAACCGTGCTCGAAAGTCTCGACGCCGCCGTTTCCGTGCTGGCCGCCGACGAAGCCGAGCTACTGTTCGCTAACCGCTACTACCGCCATCTCTTCGGCATTCGCCCGGACGGCCATCTGGAATTGGCGGGCGGCGGGTTCGATAGCGCACAGGCGTCGTCCGATTCGATCGATATGGTGGATGCGTACGCGGGTCTGCCGGCTGCCGCGTTGACCGAAAGCACTGCCGACGCGCAGGAAGTCTACGTGCAAAGCATTCAGAAGTGGTTCGAAGTGCGCCGCCAGTACATCCAGTGGGTGGACGGCCACCTCGCGCAAATGCAGATCGCAACCGACATCACCACCCGCAAGCAGGCTCAGGAACTCTCGCGTCAGCAGGACGAGAAGCTGCAGTTCACTAGCCGCCTGATGACGATGGGTGAAATGGCCTCCTCGCTCGCGCACGAACTGAATCAGCCGCTCGCCGCGATCAATAACTATTGCTCTGGAACCGTGGCACTGGTTAAATCCGGTCGGACGACGCCTGACAATCTTCTGCCTGTGCTCGAGAAAACTGCCCAACAGGCGGTGCGGGCTGGCATGATCATCAAGCGCATTCGGGAGTTCGTGAAACGCAGCGAGCCGAAACGCCAGGCCACGCGCGTGGCCGATATCGTCGCCGATGCCGTGGGTCTCGCAGAACTCGAAGCGCGCAAGCGCAAGATTCGCATCGTGACCGATCTGCGCTCGCGCCTGCCGGTGATTTACGTCGACCCCGTGCTGATCGAGCAGGTGCTGGTGAACCTGCTGAAGAACGGCGTCGAGGCCATGCACGATGCGCGCCCGAATGCGGTCGACCCGGTGATTCGCGTCGTCGTGCGACTGGAAAGCGGGTTTGTCTGCATCAGCGTCGTCGACCAGGGACCGGGTGTCGACGAAGCGACAGCCGAGCGTCTGTTTGAACCGTTTTACAGCACCAAGTCCGATGGTATGGGCATGGGGCTGAATATTTGCCGTTCGATTATCGAATCGCACCGCGGCCGTCTGTGGGTGGTCAACAACGTCGAATCTGACGGCCACATCACAGGCGCCACGTTCCATTGCAGTCTGCCCATTGGAGAGCCTGACGGCCCGAGCAACGGCGGGTCAGAGGCGCCGAAACCACAAACCGTTACGGGAGAGATATGAACAGCCCAGTCACCACACAGGAAACGGTATTTGTTGTCGACGACGACGAGGCCGTGCGAGATTCGCTGCGCTGGCTGCTGGAGGCGAACGGCTACCGCGTGCAATGCTTCTCTAGCGCCGAGCAGTTTATCGACGCATGGCAGCCGCATACGCATCCGGGCCAGATCGCGTGTCTGATTCTCGATGTGCGGATGTCCGGCATGAGCGGGCTCGAGTTGCAGGAACGCCTGATCGCCGACAACGCGTCGTTGCCGATCATCTTCGTGACGGGCCACGGCGATGTGCCGATGGCTGTGTCGACGATGAAAAAAGGCGCCATGGACTTCATCGAAAAACCGTTCGACGAAGCCGAACTGCGCAAGCTGGTCGAGCGCATGCTCGACAAGGCGCGCAGCGAAAGCACCAGCGTGCAGCAGCAACGCGCTGCGGCAGAACGACTCGGCAAGCTGACCGCGCGCGAACACCAGGTGCTCGAGCGCATCATCGCCGGCCGCCTGAACAAGCAGATCGCCGACGACCTCGGCATCAGCATCAAGACGGTTGAAGCGCACCGCGCGAACATCATGGAAAAGCTCAACGTCAACACGGTCGCCGATCTGCTGCGACTGGCGCTGTCGAACAAGCCGCAAACGGCGCAGTAAACATAACGACCGCGGCGCGGCCCGCGGCTCGCTATTGCGTTTCAACGGCCGGACTGTCGAAAAGTCCGGCTTGTTCCATTCCCCTGCCTTCCCTTTCCCCGCTTCGCAACAGCGACGCGCGGCATGGCTCGACGCGTGCGCATCCGCACGGCACCCTCATCGGCTAATCATTACGCATTACTCAGCAAACGCTTACGCTGCGCAGCAATAACTTCTTTCCTCCGACAAGATTGACAAGGTTGACTGCGCCCCTTAATTTACAAAGAACTCCTCAGCAGGAATCTTTGATGCCCGATGAACGCAGGACTAATGTGCTGTCGTTGTCGTATGTGGCGTCGCCATGTGGTGAAAATCAGTTAAAGCGGTTCGGCCGTCTTGCTGAGGCATCAGTCATATCGAACGGTTCAGGCAAAGCTGAGCCGACCTTTACTCGCGTTATTCGCTGCCTTCTCCATTCCATCGCGCCGAATCAACGCAGCATGCGCTGCGCATCGACCTCGCGCGTCTAACGCAACCGGGAGGATTTCATCGTGAAACGATCCGGAACACACCGTTCGCGTGTGTTGCTTGTTTGCGCCGCACTTGCGGGCGCACCACTCTTCGTCGGTCTGGCCGTGCCGAGCGCGGCTTACGCGCAAAGCGCCGCGAAGCTGTCGAACCAGCAACTCGATTCGCTAACCGCACCCATCGCGCTCTATCCCGACGCACTGCTCGCGCAGGTGCTGATGGCCGCCACCTTCCCACAAGACGTACAGGCCGCGGCCGCATGGTCGAAGGCAAACTCGAAATTGCAAGGCGACGACGCCGTCAAAGCGGTCGCGTCCGAACCCTGGGACCCGAGCGTGCAGTCACTCGTCGCCTTCCCGCAGGTCCTCGCGACCATGGCGTCGAAACCCGATTGGGTCTCGCAACTCGGCAACGCCTTTCTGGCCCAGCCAAACGACGTGATGGACTCCGTGCAACACCTGCGCAAACAGGCTCAAGCGGCGGGCAATCTGAAAACGAGTTCACAGCAGAAGGTCGTAGTCGAGCAAAGCACGATTCAGATCGTGCCGGCCAATCCACAAGTGGTCTACGTGCCGACATATAACCCGACTGTCGTCTACGGGACATGGCCCTATCCCGCCTACCCACCCGTGTATGTCCCGCCGCCGCCCGGTTATGCAATCGCAAGCGGCCTGGCGGCCGGCCTCGCGTTCGGCGCCGGTGTCGCGGTTGCCAATTCGCTGTGGGGTGGCTTCAACTGGAACACGCACGACGTCAACATCAACGTGAACCACTACAACAACATCAATGTGAACAACCGGCTCAACGTGAATAGCAGCACGACGAACTGGAACCGCAATACCAACGTCAATCGCAACGTCAACAACGCGAACATCAACCGCAACGTCAACAACAACCTCGGCAGTGCGCAGCACGATGCCTATCGCGGACGTGACGACGCCGCTCGTGCCCAGGCGCAGCAGACCTTGCAGAACCGCACCGGCCAGAACCTGAGCGGCAATGCGAGCCAGCGCGTGCAAGGGATTCATCAGGGCGGCACGCAGAACGCCGATTTGCAGAACCGCGCGCAGAACGCCAATCGCGATAACGCGTTACGCGGCGCCGGCGACGGCAATGCCGCGCGGCAGGACACGCAACGCGGCGAGGCAAGCCGCAACGCAGCCGCGAACCGTTCCGGCAGCGGCCTCGGCGCCAACGGCGGCGGCCAGCAACGTACAGGCGGTGGTCTCGGTGCAAACGGCGGCGGCGTCCAGCGCGGCGGCGGTGGTGGCAACTTCGGCGGCGGTGGTGGTGGCGGCAGACTGGGCGGTGGCGGCGGCGGTGAGCGCCACCTCGGCCGCAACCGTTGAACGATCAAGAGGAGTCTCTGATGATTCGCTTATTCCCACGCGGCGCCTTGCGCGCCCACGTTCTGACACTCGCCGTCGCCCTCGGCACGACCGGCACCCTGCTGATGGCGCCGGTACTTCTGCTCGGCACGACCGCCGCACACGCGCAGGCGGTCTATCCCACTGCCGACGACGCTGCCAATGCGTTCGTCGACGCCTTGTCCCGCAACGACGAAGGCGCGCTCAAACACGTACTCGGCAACGATTTTCATCGCTACATTCCTTCCGAAGGAATCGGCGAGGACGACATCTACCAGTTCCTCGGCGCATGGTCGAAGGGGCATCAGATCATCGAAGATCCAGCGAAGAGCAAGGGTCGCGCAACCGCGCATCTGGCGGTCGGCGACAGCGGCTGGACCTTGCCGATTCCGCTCGTGCAGGCTGGCAAGGGTTGGCGCTTCGATCCGCCCGCCGCGCAGGACGAGATGCTGACGCGCCGCATCGGCCGCAACGAACACGCGGCGATCCTGACCTCGCTCGCCTATCTCGACGCGCAGAACGACTATCACAACCTGACCCAGCACTATGCACAGCGCTTCGTCAGTACGCAGGGCCAGCATGATGGCCTGTATTGGGCGACGGCGCCCGGCGAAACGGAAAGCCCGCTCGGACCGCTCGCCGCCACCATGCCCAACGGCACCCTGCCGAAAGAGGCCTACCACGGCTATCACTACCGGATCCTGACGGCGCAAGGTGCGCACGCGAAGGGGGGCGCGCAGAACTACGTCGAGAACGGCGTGCTGACCAAAGGGTTCGGACTGATCGCCTCGCCGGCCGAGTACGGCAAGACCGGCGTGATGAGCTTTATCGTCAATCAGGACGGTCAGGTCTATCAGAAGAACCTGGGGCCGCAATCCGCGCGTGCCGCGGCCGCCATTAAATCGTTCGACCCGGACGATAGCTGGCAGGCCGTGCAGGAGTAGCGGGAAAAGTCGCTCGACGGTTGGAGGCATCGCGGATTCCGGCGCGCCCGCTCGCCCGGAATCCGCACATGGCATGGCATGCCGGGCCGGTATAATGACGGACTTTGCAGCGCTGCTTATCCCTGATTCGCGCCGCGCGCTTTTCATGTGCCGACCCGTTTCCGGTGAAAAGCGCCATCGCACGTGCCGCGTACGCGCGTCTGCGCCCTGCTCCGCTTTCCAAACCGCCCTTCTCGACCGACCATGACAGCCAAACTGATCGACGGCCTAGCCCTTTCCAAGTCCCTGCGCGCCGACGTCGCCACGCGCGCAGCCGCCCTCACCGCCCGCGGCCATCAGCCGGGCCTCGCCGTGGTGCTGGTCGGCGACAATCCAGCCAGCGAAGTCTATGTGCGCAACAAGGTCAAGGCGTGCCATGACAACGGCCTCGGTTCGTCGTTCGACCGCTATCCGGCCGATCTGCCGGAAGCCGAGCTGCTGGCGCGCATCGATGAACTGAACCGCGATCCGCGCATCCACGGCATTCTGGTGCAACTGCCGCTGCCGCCGCATATCGACAGCCACAAGGTGATCGAGGCGATCGCCCCGGAAAAGGACGTCGACGGTTTTCACGTCGCCAATGCCGGCGCGCTAATGACCGGCCGCCCGCTGTTCCGTCCGTGCACGCCGTACGGCGTGATGAAAATGCTGGCGGCCTACGAGATTCCGCTGCAAGGCGCGAACGCGGTGGTGATCGGCCGCTCGAACATCGTCGGCAAGCCGATGGCGCTGCTGCTGCTCGAAGCGGGCGCCACCGTGACGATCTGCCATAGCAAGACGCGCGATCTGGCTGCCCACACCCGCAACGCCGACGTGGTGGTCGCCGCCACGGGCCTGCGCAACATTCTCACGGCAGACATGGTGAAACCGGGTGCGGCCGTGATCGACGTCGGCATGAATCGCGACGAAGCCGGCAAGCTGTGCGGCGACGTCGATTTCGCGGGTGTCAAGGAAGTGGCCGGCTACATCACGCCGGTGCCGGGCGGCGTCGGTCCGATGACCATCACGATGCTGCTGGTTAATACGATCGAAGCCGCCGAGCGCGAAGCGGCGGCGAAGGCGCAAAGCTGAGGGCTCATGCCGGTGAGATGATTTCGCCGGCATGCAAACCTTTGGACTCCAGCGTCAAACCAGGGTAGTAAGCGCCGGTTGCAGACACCGGCCGGCGCAAAACAGGACACTCACCGCGTCGCTATCTCAGCGCCAAGCGCCGTTGACCGGCGCGCAAGACGCCCGCGGCACCACTTCAGCACCGGTTGCTCCACAAAGTGCCACGACAGCGCCGCGCACAGCAGGATGAACGGCGCGGCGATCAGCACCGCCGTCACATGGCTCAACTGCGGCGCGATATTCGCGACGCATTGCTGCACCATAAAACCGTACAGATAAATCCCATACGAGTAATCGTGGCGCGGCACGAAGCGCCGCAAGAGCGGCGTCGCGCCCACCCATAGCACGCCGTAAACAAAAGCCAGATAGAAAAGCGGTTGAGCGCCGGCCGTGTCGCGGAACACCAGAAACACCATCACCAGCGCGAGCGCGGTCAGGCCGTTGATGTCGATCCTTTCGCGCCAGCCATACAGCAGCATCCCAAGCATGAAAAACGGCTCCGGCCAGAACGAATAGCCGCTGGGCGTTTCGCTGAAATCACGCAGGCCGATCTCCAGATGCGGCAGATGCACGCGCAAAACGAACGCGACGCACCCGAGCGCCGCCGCCAGCGCCGCGCCCCGCGCGCTGGACAGCAACCCCAGCATGCCGGTCACCATCACGATCAGATAGCAGCGCACTTCGAGCGGCAACGTCCACAGCGACGCGCAGACGTCGACGGGAAAGCGGTTGTGCTCGAATACACCAGGCAGCGCCCAGCCGGTTTTCAGCACGATGGTGGAAAAGTTGTCGAGGTTGGCCCACGTCATGCCGGAGGCGAAATAATCGCGCAGCGGCAGTGTCGTCAGCAGCGGCCCGACGATGAACACCGTCACCAGCGAGCCGCCCGCCACCGCTGGCCACAGGCGCGCGATGCGCAACACGGCAAAACGGGGCACCGACCGTTGCCGGTCGAAACTGGCGGTCACCAGCATGCCGCTTAGCAGAAAAAATGCATAGACGCCGAGTGCGCAGAAACCGTCGAAACCGAGCGCGTTCTGGACCCAATCCGTGGTGCCGTCGGGTGCCTGCAGCAGATACGAATGGCCATACACCACGGCGATGGCGGCAAGGAGCCGCACGAGATCGAAGTTGTTGCCGTTGCGCGATAGAGCGTGCGAAAGCGGGTTCATCGATACCTCTTAAAGAAAGCGTCACTAACGGGTGCCGACGCGCCAGAATGCGGCACGGCAGCAATTTGCACCGTTCGCTTTCGCACAGAGCGCCGCGGCACAGCTGGAGCGGTTCTGGCGGCGGCAACCCGCTGGCGCATTGCCATCGCCTGAACCGCATTCGCCATCCGCTCCTCCGGGCACAGTCACGTGACATCTGATAATTTGTCTACCGACGGATTGGAATCGGCGCGCCCTGCCCCAATAATGTCCATATGGAGTGTCATTGGGGCGTCATCGCGCGCCCGTCGATGCACCGATTACCCGTTCACCCGCGTCAGACAGGAAGCCTTATGTCCACTACCCCCTCGAAGCACGACAATCCGCTCCTCGATTTCTCCGACCTGCCGCGCTTTGGCGAAATCCGCCCCGAACACGTCACCCCCGCCCTCGATATCCTGCTCGCCGATGCGGCCGCCGCCGTCGAGCGCGCCGCCCAGCCCATTACGCCCGCTTCGTGGGCCGATGTGGTCGAGCCGGTCGAACGCGCCACCGAACCGCTGTCGCGCGCCTGGAGCGTGGTCGGCCATCTGAACGCCGTGGCGGATACGCCGGAACTGCGCGCCGTGTACGGCGAGAATCTGCCGCGCGTCACCGAATTCTGGTCGAGCGTCGGCCAGAATCTCGCGCTCTATGAGAAGTACAAGGCGCTTCACGCCAGCAGCGATTTTTCGTCGCTGACCGGCGAGCGCAAGAAGATCCTCGGCAATGCGCTGCGCGATTTCCGTCTGTCGGGCGCGGAATTGCCGGAAGACCAGAAGCCGCATTTCGCCGAATTGCAGGAAAAGCAGGCGGGCTTGTCGAAAGCGTTTTCGGATCACGTGCTCGACGCGACCAACGCGTATGCCTACATCGTCGAAGCGGGCGATGAAGCGCAACTGGCCGGCCTACCCGAAGACGTGATCGAAGCCGCGAAGGAAGCGGCCGAACGCGAAGGCAAAACCGGCTACAAATTCACGCTGCACTTCCCGTCATATTTCCCGATCATGCAGTACTCGGAAAATCGCGCGATGCGTGAAACGATTTACCGCGCGTATGTGACGCGCGCGTCGGAACTCGGCCCGCAATATGGCAACGGCAAGCCGGAATGGGACAACACGGCCGTGCTCGCCGATCAGTTGAAGCTGCGCGCCGAAGAAGCGCACATGCTCGGCTATAACAACTTCGCCGAAGTCTCGCTTGCGCCGAAGATGGCCGAGTCGCCGGCGCAAGTCATGACCTTCCTCGAAGACCTCGCCACGCGCGCGCGCCCCCACGCCGAACAGGACTGGAAGGAGCTGCGCGAATTTGCAGCGAAGGAACTCGGCATGGCCGAGCTGCAGCCGTGGGACATGACGTTTGCCGCTGAACGTCTGCGTCAGAAGCGCTATTCGTTCTCCGAGAACGAAGTCAAACAGTACTTCCCGGAAGATACTGTCTTCAAGGGTCTGTTCAAAGTCACCGAAACGCTGTTCGGCGTGCGCATCCGTCGCGACGAAGCAGCCGTGTGGCACCCGGACGTGCGCTTTTTCCGCGTCGAGAATCAGGACGGCGGCCTCGTCGCCCAGTTCTATCTCGATCTGTATGCACGCGAAGGCAAACGCGGCGGCGCATGGATGGACGATGCACGCGGCCGTCACAAGCACACGCACGGCAGCGTGCAAACGCCGGTGGCGTATCTGACCTGTAACTTCTCGGCGCCGGTCGGCGGCAAGCCCGCCTGCTTCACGCATGATGAAGTGATCACGCTGTTCCACGAGTTCGGCCACGGTCTGCATCACATGCTCACGCGTGTCGATGAACTGGGTGTGTCGGGCATCAACGGCGTGGAGTGGGACGCGGTTGAATTGCCGTCGCAATTCATGGAGAACTTCTGCTGGGAGTGGGACGTGTTGAGCGACATGACCTCGCACGTCGACACCGCCAAGCCGTTGCCACGTGATCTGTTCGACAAGATGCTCGCCGCGAAGAATTTCCAGAGCGGTCTCGGCACGCTGCGCCAGATCGTGTTCTCGATGTTCGACATGCAACTGCATACCGGCTTCGATGCGTCCGGCACGAAGAACGCCACAGAACTCGCGAGCGAGATCAACGAGCGCTTCCACGTGGTGCCGCAAGCTTCGTTCTCGCGTTGGCCGAATACGTTCAGTCATATTTTCGCCGGCGGTTATGCGGCAGGCTACTACAGCTACAAGTGGGCCGAAGTGCTGTCCGCCGATGCGTATGCCGCGTTCGAAGAGGCCGCACAAGCCGCGAGCGGCAGCGTGCTCGATCAGGCAACCGGCATGCGCTATCGCAAGGAGATTCTGGAAGTGGGTGGCAGCCGTCCCGCGATGGAATCGTTCAAGGCGTTCCGCGGCCGCGAGCCGAATATCGATGCCTTGTTGCGGCACAACGGCATGGCGCCTGGCGCGGCGCATTGAGCTTGCGGTGAAGCATCAGTAGTCGACGTTGCGGATGGCGTCGACTTCAAGATAAAAGCCGGTGACCTGCACGAGCAGGCACCGGCTTTTTTCTTTTTCCGCGCAGGCATGCCCCACGCTGTGCGGCTTAACCGCGATGCAGTTTGAAATCCACCTCGGCAGGGCGCCCTTCCAGCGACAACGCCGCGCGCGCAGCAGGCGCACGGCTCACCACCTTGCCGCGGCTCACCACTGCAAGCCGCGCGGCGCGCAAGCGGATCGCTTCGACCGGATCGCGTGCATCGAGCAGCACGAGATTCGCCGCACAACCCGGCACGACGCCGTAGCCTTCCAGCCCGAGAATACGCGCGGCATTCACCGTGACCGCGTCGAAACACGCATGCATGCCGTCGACGCCCGTCATCTGCGCAACATGCAAACCCATGTGCGCGACTTCGAGCATGTCGCCCGAGCCGAGGCTGTACCACGGATCCATCACGCAGTCGTGGCCGAACGCGACGTTGATGCCCGCCGCCATCATCTCCGGCACGCGTGTCATGCCACGCCGTTTCGGATACGTGTCGCTGCGGCCCTGCAGCGTGATGTTGATCAGCGGATTGGCGATCGCCGCGACGCCCGATTCGCGCATCAGCGGCAAGAGCTTGCTGACGTAGTAGTTGTCCATCGAATGCATCGAGGTCAGGTGCGAACCGGTGACGCGCCCATGCAAACCGAGCCGGTGCGTTTCGGCGGCGAGCGTTTCGATGTGGCGCGACATCGGATCGTCCGATTCATCGCAATGCATGTCGACGCGCAAGCCCTGCTCCGCCGCAAACTCGCACAACATGCGCACGGACTGCGCGCCGTCGGCCATCGTACGTTCGAAATGCGGAATCCCACCAACCACGTCGACGCCCATCGCAATCGCCCGCTTGAGATTCTCGAATGCGCCGGCGCTGCGCAAGACGCCGTCCTGCGGAAACGCGACCAGTTGCAGATCGAGATAAGGTGCGACGCGGCGCTTCACTTCGAGCAGCGCCTCGACTGCGAGCAAGCGCGGATCGCATACATCAACGTGACTGCGAATCGCCAGCAGACCGCGCGCGACAGCCCAATCGCAGTACTGCAGCGCGCGCTCGATCAGCGCCTCCTGCGTGAGGTCCGGCTTCAGTTCGCCCCACAGCGCGATGCCTTCCAGCAAGGTGCCCGACGCATTCACGCGCGGCAGACCGTACGACAGCGTCGCGTCCATGTGGAAATGCGGATCGACGAATGGCGGCGTGACGAGCGAACCGGCGGCGTCGATTTCTTCGGGCGCGCTCGCAGCCAGATTCGGTTCGACGGCGACGATGCGGCCCGCTTCGATGCCGATGTCGACCGGCTGTTTGTGCTGCTTGTGCTGTGATGTGGCGCTCGGCGGCAGCGTCGCGCGGCGGATAATCAGATCCATGATTCGCTCCTGTTGACCGCTCTTTGACTGATTGCGATTCTATCGGCGTCAGAAAGTGTGTGCCGGCGTTTTAGCAAGACGCCGTACCGGCAGGCGGAGGGCAATCCGTACCGGCTACGAATGACAACGCCCGCCTATACTCGACTTTCCACACGTTCGATGCCCGGCATTCCACATGCAACCGCCTGCATCATCCACCAACGGAGCAAGACCATGAAAACCATCGGCGTGATCGGCGGAATGAGCTGGGAGTCGTCCACCGAGTACTACAGGCTCCTGAACCGCCACGCCAAGGCGCGCCTCGGCGGCCACCACAACGCCCGCAGCCTGATGCTGACGGTCGACTTCGCGCCGATCGAGGCCAACCAGCGCGCCGGCAACTGGACCGCGCTCGGCGATCAGCTGGCCGACGCCGCACGCCAACTCGAACGAGGCGGTGCCGATGTGGTGATACTGGCGACCAACACCATGCATCGCGTGTATGAATCGATTGAACAGGCGATCGACGTGCCCTTCCTGCACATCGCCGATCCGACCGGCAACGCGCTGCGCGCCGCAGGAATCACGCGGGTAGGTTTGCTGGGTACGCGCTATACGATGGAGCAGACGTTTTACACGGGGCGCTTGAGCGAACGCTACGACCTCGAGACGTTGATTCCCGACGAAGCCGAACGTGCGGATGTGCACCGGATCATCTACGACGAGCTGTGCCACGGCAACGTGAATGACGCCTCGCGTGCGGTGTATCAACGTGTGATCGAAGGACTGGCCGCGCGCGGTGCGCAGGCGGTGATTCTCGGCTGCACGGAAATCACCTTGCTGATCAAGCCGGAAGATTCGGCGTTACCCGTATTCGACACGACCGCATTGCATGCGCAAGCGGCGGTGGATTGGGCGATCGAGTCGGTGTGAATGCAAGCGCGCGCGAAAGCGAACGCCAGAAGTTAAAAAGCCCGCGTAGCTTGCGCTAGCGGGCTTTCAACAATGCTTGGTTGCGGGGGTAGGATTTGAACCTACGACCTTCGGGTTATGAGCCCGACGAGCTGCCAGACTGCTCCACCCCGCGTCAGAGAAAAAGAGTATATAGGGTGGTTCGCGGGACGTCAAACAATCGGACGAAATAATTTCAAATGCGGTGTCTGTCGCGGATCGCGCTCATGCAGTAAGTGAACGCAGCACGTGGGCGCACCACTCAGAGATCCTCGACCGTCGCGCCCTCTACTTTGCCGTCGATGATGTCCGCGCCGTACTGGCTCGCGCTGCGTTTCGCGACACCGAAATCGGAGAACGTGGACGCCAGCACCAGACGAAACACGCGGCTTGCCTTCGAGCCGCTAATCGCGCCCGGCCGGCACACACGCACTGCCACGTCGTAGCCTTCGGCATGACGCTTGTGACCGTCGAACTTGTCGAACTGCCGCGAAAACACCAGCGGATGCACTTCGAAGTCCTTATAAAGGGCTGGATAAAGTTGGGCCATGATGCATTCCCGATGCGCGTAAATGTGATCCCACTATACGCCGTGGCATGACGGCATCGGGCTTTTATTTTTGACGGCCGCCGGGGCAATTTTCACCGACGCTCGTCTCGCGCGATAAGATGCGGGACTATCGGAATCGACCCGATCCTGCCAATCCGAATCCGGGTCGCCAGATGGGTCGTCGCTGAAGCAAAAATAAAGCGGAACGCGGGGCCTGCGCCCCACAAAGCCTTGCCCAGCAAGAATGTGAGAACTTTATGAAAATCGCCACCTGGAACGTCAACTCTCTCAAAGTGCGCCTGCAGCACGTCATCGATTGGCTCGAAACCAGCCATGCAGATGTGCTGTGCCTGCAGGAATTGAAGCTGACCGACGACAAATTCCCCCGCGCCGAACTCGAAGCGAAAGGCTACCGGAGCTGGTTCGCGGGCCAGAAGACGTATAACGGCGTCGGCATCCTGGTGCGCGAAGGCCTGAACGTCGACGAAAGCAGCATCGTGCGCAATATCCCCGGCTTCGAAGACCCGCAGCAACGCGTGATCGCCGCGACCGTCGAGGGTGTGCGCATCATTTCTGCCTACTTCCCGAACGGCCAGGCGCCGGGCACCGACAAATTCGCCTACAAGCTGGGCTGGCTCGCCGGCCTGCACGACTGGGTCGCGAGCGAAATGGCGCTGTATCCGAAACTCGCGCTGCTCGGCGACTACAACATCGCGCCGGAAGATCGCGACGTGCACGATCCGAAAGCGTGGGAAGGCCAGAATCTGGTGTCGCC
The DNA here is from genome assembly GCF_905221015.1 of Paraburkholderia nemoris. Lineage (NCBI taxonomy): Bacteria > Pseudomonadati > Pseudomonadota > Betaproteobacteria > Burkholderiales > Burkholderiaceae > Paraburkholderia > Paraburkholderia nemoris. The sequence goes on from NZ_CAJNBO010000015.1 coordinate 141,366, forward strand.
CGAAGAGCGCGCCGAGTTCGTGCGGTTGGTCGAACTCGGCCTCGTCGATGCGTTCCGTCAGTTCGAGCAGCCGGAGAAGATCTACTCGTGGTGGGACTACCGGATGATGGCGTTCCGCCGCAACGCGGGGCTGCGTATCGACCACATTCTGCTGTCGAAAGCGCTTGCCGAGGCGTGCTCGTCATGCGATGTCGACAAGGTGCCGCGCAAGTGGGAGCAGCCGTCGGACCACGCACCGGTCGTCGCCCAGATCGGCTGAACGCGCGGCGAGCGGGGCCTACGCTGCCCCGTTCAAACAGCGCCACAAGAATTCGAACACCATCGCATCATGCTCGGCCTGCTCCAGCTCATCGGAGCCGCCGTGCCCTCCTTCCGTGTTCTCCCGATACCAGACCTTTTCTGCGCCCAGCGCCTGCATGCGCGCGGCCATCTTGCGCGCGTGTCCGGGATGCACGCGGTCGTCGGCGGTCGACGTGGTGAAGAGCACGGGCGGGTACGCCACGTCGGCACTCACACGGTGATAGGGCGAGTAAGCGGCCAGCACGCGTGCTTCGTCGGGCTCGTCCGGGTCGCCGTATTCATCGATCCATGATGCGCCTGCGTGCAACAGGTGATAGCGGCTCATGTCGAGCAACGGCACCTCGCACACCACGGCGCCGAACAACTCGGGACGCTGCACCATGCACGCCGCAACCAGCAGGCCGCCATTGCTGCCACCCTGAATGCCGAGTTGCGCAGCGCTGGTCACGCCTGTGCTGATGAGCGCCTCGGCCACCGCGATGAAATCGTCGAACGAGCGCTGCCGATGCTCGCCCTGCGCCGCCGTATGCCACCGCGTGCCGAACTCGCCGCCGCCGCGAATATGCGCCACCACGTACACACCGCCCCGCTCCAGCCAGCCGATGCCCGGCCCGGTCAGATAACCGGGCAGCAACGGAATCGCGAAACCGCCGTAACCGTTGAGCAGGCATGGGCGGGTTTGCTCGTGCGTCTGCTGCTTTGTTTGCGCCATCTGCCCCTGCACAGCGCGTTGCGCTACCCGTGGTCCGATCACGGTATACGGCACCCGCGTACCGTCCGCGGACACCGCGTGCCCATGCGTCACCGCGAACGGCGTCGCATCGAACTGGGTCGGCCAGCGGTCGAGCAACGTCCACTCGCTCAGGTCGTTCTGGGCAAGATCGGTGAGCCAGTACGCAGGCGGCTGCAGATAGTCGTCGGTGTCGACGAACACTTCGTCGTTCAGCGTCGGCTCGATCGGTGAGACGTCGGCCTGCACATCGTCACGTGAGGGAAAGAGGCGTTGATGCCAGTGCCACGCTTGATCGACCGCTTGCGACGGGATCCACAGCGAGGTCCTGCTCTGCACATCTTCCAGATACGACACGATCAGGTAGTTGCGCGTGTGTGTCCACTCGCAGGCGGAGGTTTGCGAGGTCGGCGTGAAAAGCGGCACCACGTCACGCTCGCCGCGCAGGAACGCGGCTTCGCGGATTGCCAGCAACGCGCCGCCCGGATAGCGCACGCCATGGCAGTCCCAATCGAGGCGCGGCTCAAGCAGCAGCCAGCCTTGCCAGCCGCCGACCGCGACGTGCGACGGCACGTCGTACTTGTGCCATGCATCGGCACCGTCCGCAGCGCCATCGTTGCTATCGATATCGAGGTAGTACGTCTGCGAATCGAAGAAGTCGACGCTGCTCACCACCGTGTGGCGCTGCTCGACCGGATCATAGTGCGCCTCCACACCGATGTCGCCAAACGCCCCCTTGAAGACCACCGGCGCGTCGGCCAGTGCACTACCCCGCGTCCAGCGCCGTACTTCGCGCGGATAGCCGGAGCGCGTCAGCGTCTTGCGGCCGTTGTCCCAGCCGACATAGAGCGTGTCCCGATCGATCCACGAAGCCGTGTGCTTGCCGGCTTTTGCAATCACGAAACCGTCGTCGACAAACCGTTGTGCATCGATATCGAACTCGCGTACAACCAGCGCGTCCGAGCCGCCCGGCGACAGCGTGACCAGCGCGCGATCGCCATCCGGATAAAGAATATCGAGTTCGGCGCAGACCCATGGCGTGCCTTCGGCCGCACCGAGCGCATCAAAGTCGAGCAGGTTCTGCCAGACAGGTGCGCCACTGCGCCAGGCCGCCCACGTCGTGCGCCGCCAGATGCCTTTGGGATTGCGCTCGTCCTGCCACAGGTCGTAGGCCCAGTCCTTCCAGCGATCGGGGATGACCGGGCGCTCGCGCGGCAGATAAGCGTCGGCAAGCCGCTGTTTGAGCGATTCGAATTCCGCGCTGCTGCACCACGCGGCGCACGTGCGGGCGTTCTGCACTTCGACCCACGCAAGCGCGTCAGGGTCGTCGAGTGCTTCGAGCGACAGAAAGGGATCGGGAGAAAGCGGCCAGGAGAAAAGAGCGGGAGAAGCGGGCATCGTCAGCTGTCGAATGAAAACAGCGTTGATTATGCCTTGTGGAAGCCGGATAGCCTTTGACGCTACGCGCCGGGGCGGCTGACAAGCCGCCCCGCCTAACCGCGCAAACTCAGGGCTCGAGATTGAGTTCCTGAATCTTGCGCGTAATCGTGTTGCGGCCAATGCCGAGCCGCTCCGCCGCTTCAACCTTGCGTCCGCGCGTGAAATCCAGCGCCTCGCGAATCACCGCCGCTTCGAAACGGCGCGCGAGTTCGTCCATCACATCGGCCGCATTCTCGCGCAACATCCGCGCGACTTCGGTGCGCAAGCCGCCTTCCCAGGCGGCCACGGCGGTCGCGACGGGCATGCCGGCAGCGCTGGCCGGATGCGTGGCCGCGCTGATACCGTTGATCGGCGCGCCACCGGCGAGCCCTGCTTCACCCGTACCGATCACGCCGCTGCCACCGCCCGCGAGATCGGCCACGCCGACTTGCGTGGGACCCAGATCGGGCGGCAAGTCCTTGATCTCGATGGTCTGCGCCGGCGCCATCACCGTGAGCCAGTTGGCCAGATTCTCCAGTTGACGCACGTTGCCCGGAAACGGCAGCGATGCCAGATAAGCGAGCGCCTCTTCCGACACGCGCTTCGGCTCCACGCCCAGATCGCGCGCACTCTTTTGCAGGAAGTGGCGCGTGAGCAGCGGAATGTCTTCGCTACGCTCGCGTAAGGCCGGCAAACGCAAACGGATCACATTGAGCCGGTGATACAAGTCCTCGCGGAACAGGCCCTGACGCACGCGCGATTCGAGATTCTGGTGCGTCGCCGCGATCACGCGCACGTTGGCGCGCAACGGATTGTGCCCACCGACGCGATAAAACTGCCCGTCCGACAGCACACGCAACAGACGCGTCTGCAGATCGAACGGCATGTCGCCGATTTCATCTAGAAATAGCGTGCCGTTCTCGGCCTGCTCGAAGCGCCCCTGGCGCATCGCCTGCGCGCCGGTGAACGCTCCGCGCTCGTGACCGAACAGTTCGGATTCCAACAGATCTTTCGGAATCGCCGCCGTATTCAGCGCGATGAAGGGACCGTTCGCGCGTGGGCTATGTCGGTGCAATGCACGCGCAACCAGTTCCTTCCCGGTGCCTGATTCGCCGGTAATGAGCACGGTGGCCGCGGAATGCGACAGTCGGCCGATCGCGCGAAACATGTCCTGCATCGCCGGCGCCTGGCCGAGCATTTCCGGTGCATCGGCGACGCGGTCGTCCCACGTCTGCTCGCCGCGCATGCTTTCGTCAACGGCACGACGGATCAGCTCGACCGCCTTGTCGACGTCGAACGGTTTGGCGAGGTATTCGAACGCACCGCCCTGGAATGCGGCGACCGCGCTGTCCAGGTCAGAGAACGCCGTCATGATGATGACGGGCAGGCCAGGCACCTTGTCACGAACGGTCTGCAGCAATTCGAGTCCGGAGCCGCCAGGCATCCTGATGTCGGACACCAGCACCTGAGGGCTGTCGTGATCGAGCGCGGCCGATGCCTCGCGCACGTTCGCGAAGCTGCGTGTCGCGAAGTTTTCGCGAGCGAGCGCTTTTTCGAGCACCCAGCGAATCGATTGATCGTCGTCTACTATCCAGATCGGCTTCATATAGGTCGTTCAGAAGTCTTGAGATACATATGTTTAGCAGTCGAGCGGCAGCAGAATCTGAAACTCGGTGTGGCCCGGCCGGCTTTCCACTTCGATCAGCCCGTCGTGCTGTTGCACGAAAGTCTGCGCGAGCGTCAGGCCGAGACCGCTGCCGTCCTCGCGCCCCGACACGAGCGGATAGAAAATGCGGTCACGGATTTCTTCGGGAATGCCTGGCCCGTTGTCAGTGATATGCAAGTCCAGTGCCAGCTTACATAAACGTTTCGACACGGTGATCTTGCGCGCAATGCGAGTGCGCAATTCGATGCGCGCATCGCCTTGCGAGATGCGTTCGCGCAATGCTTCGGCGGCGTTGCGCACGATGTTCAGCAACGCCTGGATCAGTTGCTCCTTGTCGCCGCGCAGGTCCGGCACGCTCACGTCGTAATCGCGCTCGATGGTGAGACCGCGCGGAAACTCCGCGAGAATCACCTGGCGCACGCGCTCGCACACTTCATGAATATTCACGTCACCGACGATATGCGGATGACGGTGTGGCTCCAGCAGGCGATCGACCAGCGTTTGCAGCCGGTCCGATTCCTTGATGATGACCTGCGTGTACTCGCGCAACTCGTCGCGCTGACGCTCGCCGAGTTCGAACTCGAGCAGTTGCGCCGCGCCGCGAATCCCGCCAAGCGGGTTCTTGATCTCATGCGCGAGATTGCGGATCAGTTGTTTGTTGACCGCCGTGAGGTCATTGATGCGTTCCTCGCGGTCGGTACGGATATGCCGCTCGTTCTCGAACAGTTCGAGCAGCACATAGTCTTGCGCGCTTTCCAGGTGACCGACGACCGCATGCACATGCAGCGGCTCGTGGCCCGGACGCTCGAGTACGGCGTCCAGATGCGTCGCGTGAAAACGGTGGGCGGCGATCGCCGAAATCGTGGCGAGCAGTTCGTCCGCGTTCGAGAAGATGTCCGGCCACGCCATCTGCGTCAATTGCTTGCGCGAGAGCTCCAGCATCGATTCCGCCGACGGGTTCGCAAACACCACGCGCAACGTGCGTTTCTCGAGCACCAGCGCGACCGTCGGCAATGCCTCGAAGCCCGGCAGCAAACCGGAACTCACGAGCTGAGCGTCGTCTGACAGCGTCTGCTCGTGCCCTTTCCTTGCCTTCATCAGATTCTTCAGAACCATCTTGCAGTCTGGCCGATAGGAGATGGTGATCAATCAGGTGTACAGCTTGTTGTCCTGCCTGATGCGCTACTTCATTGCCCCTGCGCCGCGAACGCTGCGAATTGACTCATTCGCGCCTAACAAAAAAGGGACGGCGCCGCCGTCCCTTCGTGACCGATCGCGAGCGTCGGGCAAAGCGCTTCGCCGTTTGAAGGGCGAAGCGCCATTGCCGCTTACAGCGAGTAGTACATTTCGAATTCGATCGGGTGCACCGACTGACGATAGCGTTGCAGCTCGCCCGTCTTCAGTTCGATGTACGCGTCGAGCATCGAGTCCGTGAACACGCCACCGCGCGTCAGGAATTCGCGGTCCGCGTCGAGTGCGTCCAGCGCCTGGTCGAGGCCGGCACACACGGTCGGGATCTTTGCATCCTCTTCCGGCGGCAGGTCGTACAGGTTCTTGTCGGCAGCTTCGCCCGGGTGAATCTTGTTCTGCACGCCGTCCAGACCCGCCATCATCAGCGCGGAGAAGCACAGGTACGGATTCGCCATCGGATCCGGGAAACGCGTTTCGATACGGCGGCCCTTCGGGTTCGACACGTGCGGAATGCGGATCGATGCCGAACGGTTGCGAGCCGAGTAAGCCAGCTTCACCGGTGCTTCGAAGTGCGGCACGAGGCGCTTGTACGAGTTCGTCGACGGGTTCGTGATTGCGTTCAGCGCGCGAGCATGCTTGATGATGCCGCCGATGTAGAACAGCGCGAATTCCGACAGACCTGCGTAACCGTTGCCTGCGAACAGGTTCGTGCCGTCTTTCCAGATCGACTGGTGAACGTGCATGCCCGAACCGTTATCGCCGACCACCGGCTTCGGCATGAACGTTGCCGTCTTGCCGTACGTGTGCGCGACGTTCTGGATGATGTACTTCATTTGCTGCAGCCAGTCGGCGCGTTGCACCAGCGTCGAGAACTTCGTGCCGATTTCGTTCTGGCCTTGGCCCGCGACTTCGTGGTGATGCACTTCGACCGGGATGCCGATCTGTTCGAGCAACAGACACATTTCCGAACGGATGTCCTGGAACGTGTCGACCGGAGCGACCGGGAAGTAGCCGCCCTTCGTGCCCGGACGGTGGCCGGTGTTGCCGCCTTCGAAGTCCATCGCCGACGACCACGGTGCTTCTTCCGAACCGATCTTGACGAACGTGCCCGACTGGTCCGTGCCCCACTTGACCGAGTCGAAAATGAAGAATTCAGGTTCCGGACCGAAGAAGGCCGTATCGCCGAGGCCCGTGCTCTTCAGGTACGCTTCAGCGCGCTTCGCGAGCGAACGCGGGTCGCGTTCGTAGCCCTTGCCGTCAGCCGGTTCGACGACGTCGCAGGTCAGGACGAGGGTCGACTCTTCATAGAACGGGTCGATGAAGGCAGTGTTCGCGTCCGGGATCAGCAGCATGTCCGATGCTTCGATGCCCTTCCAGCCGGCAATCGACGAACCGTCAAACGCATGGCCGCTTTCGAACTTGTCTTCATCGAATGCCGACACCGGCACCGAAACGTGTTGCTCTTTGCCGCGCGTGTCGGTGAAGCGGAAGTCGACAAACTTGACGTCCTCGTCCTTGACGAGTTGAACGACGTCGGCCACGGATTTACTCATAACCTATCTCCTGATTAATGAATTCGGCGGATTCAGCCGCCGCCCAATCTAGCTGACCCGTCCCGGCGCGTCCACCCCTCTATCGTTGAGGATGAACATAAAAGCCTGCTGGAACAAATCGATCGGCACCAATAAAGCAGCTTCTGTGCCATGTATGCGCCAACCCGGCGCAGAACCACACTGCGCGCGCGTTTGCGGGGAATGGGCGCACCGAACAGCATGCGGCCCCGAAATCTGTACGCCGCATAGCGCACCGAGTTAGTGCATTCACAAAATCAACAACGGGTGACATCTCTATTTTGGTGCATTCCCGCGAATATGCACCATTTTTGAGCGCACATCTCCCTGCTTCGTGCGGACGGAACGCCGCCTCTGAACCGCATGCACGTCGCACGCCGCGCGCTAGAATGTTCATTTGGTCCGACGGAGATTTGCGCTCATGAGCACGCTCGAACAGTTGTACGCCCAGGCGGACAAGCGCCGCACCGAGAACCAATTGCCCTACGCAGGCGCGGTATCGCCCGCCGAGGCGTTCGAACTGCTGCAACTCGATCCGCGCACGCGTCTCGTCGACGTGCGCACCCGCGCCGAGCTCGATTGGGTCGGCCGGCCGGTTATCGGCGACGGGCAATACGCCCACGTGGAATGGACGCGCTATCCGGGCGCCGTGCCAAACCAGGAATTCCTTCAGCAACTGAGCCACATCGCCTCGCCCGATACGCCGGTGCTGTTTTTGTGCCGCAGCGCCGCGCGCTCGAAACTCGCCGCGATCGCCGCCACCCAGGCAGGCTTCACCAAGGCGTATGACCTGCTGGAAGGCTTCGAAGGCGACAAGGACGGCCAAGGGCATCGGAAGACGGTGTCGGGCTGGTGCTTTCGCGGGTTGCCGTGGATCGGCGCCTGATTGTTGATCCGCAGGGGCCTTCGGGAGATGGGCGGGACAATTAGACGCATCGTCGGCGCTGCATGTGACAGGCCGATGATGCGTTGAGTTTTCAGTCAGGCACGAGCGCGAGCGCGCTCGAACGAAGGATGGCATGTGCAGCGATCAAACCGCTGCACGACCAGGCTCAATCACTGCTCAAGCGCGCGGTTTAGCTCCAGCCGCCTCGGGCTCAACGATATCGCCGCCCAGCAAGTGCACACCTTCTCGCAGCTTCACAAAAGCCGCCGCCACCGCTTCCGGTTCGCCCTTCACACCGAGATCGATGTGATGCCGCGCATACACGCCGCCGCGCTCCGCATCGCCCACGCTCGGCAGGCTGAACACCCGCACGCCCGGAAAATCGTGTTCGATTTTTTCCATCAACGGCGTCAGACGCGACTCTGGCAGTTCGAACACCAGCAGTGACTTTTCCGCATGCGGCATCGCGTGATGCAGATGCGCGTATTGCGTATCCAGCACCCACTCGATCATCGGCCACGCCATCACCGGAAAGCCCGGCACGAAGTAGTGCTGCTTGATCGAGAAGCCAGGAATCTTGTTGTAGCCGTTGGGAATGATCGATGCACCCTGCGGATACGTGCCCATATTCAGACGATGCCGGTTCTCAGCCGAATTCAGATCGAGCGGCGTTGCGGCGTTCGCCGGATACATATCGCGGATGCGCTCCTGAATCAGCTTCGCGGCCTCCGGATGCAGTTCGAGCGGCACGCCGAGCGCGGCTGCCGCGCACTGGCGGGTGTGGTCGTCCGGGGTGGCGCCGATGCCGCCCGTGGAAAACACGATGTCGCCCGAGGCGAACGTGCGTCGCAACGTGGCTGTGATGCGCTCCGGTTCGTCGCCGATATATTCCGCCCAGCCGAGCGACAACCCGCGCGCGCCCAGCAATTCGATGACCTTCGGCAGATGCTTGTCGATCCGTCTGCCCGACAGGATTTCGTCGCCGATGATGATGACGCCAAATGCCATTGCCGCCTCTTTCGCTTTGTCAGTAATTCATCAGTAGGGAACCGGCGCCGCGTGCCGCGGGCCGTGCTCTTCCGCACGCATGCGTTGCAGCGCGCGCAGACAGTAGTAGCCAAACCACAGCGCCGAAAACACGAGGATGAACGCGTAGATCCAGATCGTCACCGCGGTGATCACCGGAAATAGCACGATCAGCCATACCGACGACGCCCACAGCAGCGTCGGCAGTGAACCCAGCAGTCCGCTCGCAATGCCGATCAACAGCAGCGGCAGGCGGAAGCGCCGTACCAGTGCACGCCGCTCGTCACGCGTGGCATGCAGTGCGAGTGCGTCGTAACTCATCACGCGATACGTCAGCCAGCCCCACAGCAGCGGCGGAATCAGCGCGAAGAACGGCGGCACCAGCCACAGCGGCAACGTGACGATCAGCAGCACCAGACAAACCAGTGTGGTCCACAATGCCTGGCCCAAGCTACCGTACCACGTTCCGCCGCGACGCATTTCAAGGCCGGGGAATTGCCGCGCCGACAGAAAGCGGATCACAGCCGGCATCGACAGCGTGGCGATCAATAGCAACACCGTGACGACGATCAGCGGAATCGCCATCGCAATCACAATAAACGGTGCGATCGCCGTGTGCAGCGCCGAAAAGCCAAGCCAGTCGAACAGATGATAGAGCGTGACCGTGAACGACCAGCTTTCGAGCCACGTGCGCGTGGCGCCGATCAGCGTCTGCCAGGAAAACCACAGGATCACGCCCCACCCGACCGTTGCCGCCAGAAACGGCAGGAAAGTCAGCCAGAGCATGCGCGGGTGGAGCGCGCTTGCAAGTGCGCGCCCGAACGAGCGCAACAGATCATTCATGCGAGCCAGTGCCGGTGAACAAAACGATGGAATAAAGGAAATAGCGCGGCGAACCGGCGAAGAGCCCGGTGAACAGACCGAAATGCAGACCGGAAAACGAGCCAGGAACGTGCGCGCAAACGTGGACAGGATAAACCACGTGACGCGCCGCCGGGGAAACCGGCGGCGTAAGAAGAAGACGAATGCTCAGACCGCAGCGGCGTCGTTGCCTTCGGCGCGGCGCTTCGGCGAAAGCCGCCCGGCGATGCGCACAAGTGCGAGCCAGTGCTGCGCCCAGAAACCGTCGCCATAGCGGCGACCTTCGAGTTGATCGCGGATGCCGGTGGGCTCCATTTCGCGGCTCCACGATACGCTGCGGAACAGCATGTCCCACCAGGGGAACAGCACGCCGAAGTTGCAACCGTACTTCAGCCCTTCGTGGCCATAGCCGATTGCATGATGCCGGCGATGGAAGGTCGGGCTGACCAGCAGGCGCTCGCCGAGCCAGCCGAAGTACAGACGGATGTTCGCGTGCTGCACGCTCTGCGCCAGGTTCGTGATGGCCACCAGCACGACGAATTGCGACGGCGGCACGCCGATCACCAGCGCGATCGCTGCAAAAAACGACGCCTGCAACAAACTGTCGAGCAAATGGTTACGGTCGTCCGACCATAGCGACATCTGCTGCTGGCTGTGATGCACCGCATGCAATTCCCACCACACGCCGATCCGGTGTTCCCAGCGGTGGTACCAGTAACCGGCGAAATCGAGCACGAGCAGGTACATCACGAACGTGACGAGCGGCTGCGTGGTGACACCCGGCCACAGATTGTCGAATTCGATATTCGCGATGTTGTGCAGCCGCAGCCAGGCCTGCACATTGTCGAACAACGGCTGCAGCGCGAAGAAGAAAAACAGGTTGAGGATGCCGAGCTTGACGATCCACGTGTAAATCACGTCGACCCGCACGGCCTTGCGGTTTTCCCACTGCTCCACCGGGCGGAGCGCTTCGAGCGGGCGCAGGATCGCGTACATCGCCAGCACCTCGAAGACACCGACGATCACCCAATACAGGCTGTCGAAAGTGTCTTCGTCGTAGTCCATCAGATTGAAGCGGAACAGCAGCGGCTGCACCACGTCGACGTACAGCAACGTCTGCACCGTCGAGACGAAGCTGTCGAGAGAAGAAAAAATCAGATGGAACATGGTGCTGGCCCGTTACTTCATTCCTGGCGGTTCGCTGATAACAGCGTCAAGCGCCGTTCGGCGCCGTGACCGGCGCGCGATTGAAGAAATAGATACCGTGCGGCGAACGGCCGACGGCAATCGTCTGGATCAGCTTACGCGTGTTCAGGTCGATGATGCCGATATGCTTCGCGAAGCGGAACGTCACCCACAGATAGCGTTTGTCGGCGGACAGTTCCATGTCGTCCGGCCCCGGCATCAAACCGGTGATGTCGCCGACGTTGGTGAGCGTGTCTTCGTCGATGATGCTGATCGTGCTCGCGACGCGGTTCGACACCGCCACATGCTTGCCGTCGACCAGCGAGCGGAAGTTGTGCGCGCCCTTGCCGGTCTGGATCGTCTTGACGATTTTCTGATTGCGCCAGTCGACCACCGCGACGTAATCCGCCCCGGTCATGCCGATCAGCAGGTACTTCTCGCCCGGGGTCATCCACAGGCCGGCCGGCACCTTGCCGACCTTCATCTTCCACTTGACGGTTTGCGTGGCCAGATCGATAGCGGCCAGCTCGCCCGAAACCTGCAGCGTGACAAACACCGTCTTGCTGTCATTGGTGAACGCCATGTGGCTCGGCATCACCGCGAGCGGCAGACGCGAGGCCAGCGTCATCTGGTTCTTCTGGCTGTCGTAATGATAGATATCGAGGCGGTCCAGACGCAGCCCGGTGGTAACGAGCCACTTGCGGTCGGGCGAAAAACCGATCTGATACGGATCCTCGATGTTCTCGACCCAGCGCTGAACCTGGCCCGACTTCGGATCGACGAACATCAGGTTGTTCGACACCGAGTTGGCGACGATCAGCGACGAATTGTCCGGCGTGGCCATCAGGTGGTGGGGTTCTTTACCCGTCGGCACCGTGCCGACGACCTGGCGGGTGGTCTCGTCGATCAGGCTCAGCGTGGCTTCGCCGGAATTGAGCACGATCACGTTGTTGGCGAGGGCCGCCGGAGAAAAAAAGCCTGCGGCGGCGACCAGCGTTGCGCCCGCGGCGAACGTGGCAGTCAAGCCGGGAAGAAAAAATTTACGCATGAAAACTCACTTCGGAGAACAACCGTCATTGTAGAACGTTTGCTGTGACCAGCGGTTGACGTGGATGCGGGTGCGACGCGTGGGGAAAACGAAAACCAGGCGGGATGCGGCAACGACACTGTCAGCACATTCCGCTGCGCCGCCGACATAACGCCGGCATCACGTAAGAAACCCCCACTCTATTTCCACAACGTCATTATTTGACCGATGACGACGGATTATTACATTCTTATATTTTCAAATATCACATAAGACAAACAAGGACGATTCCTTATATTTCCTAACTTTACACATTCACACCACAATTAATCAAAATAGATTACAAACCATTATTTATTTTCAATCGTTTAGGAATCGGCTTATTCCGCCCCACCCCTCCACGCCTGACAATCCCGCCGATCATCGCCCATGCACTTAATCCAGTGGACTTAAGAGCGTGAAGGTGGCGATTCGGACGCGCGAAAAATTCAGCAGGACACGAAAAACGGACGACGGAAAAACCGCGGTCTATATGTTCTTATTTTGTGCGCGACAAATCGGGGCGATGACGCCTTATTCGAATCGCCGCGCTTTCATCTGCAGTCTACGCATGCAATAACCGCGGAGTTTCTTAAATAATGAACAAGATTTACAAATCGGTTTGGTGTGAAGCGACGGGAACGTGGGTGGCCACGTCTGAAACGGCACGGTCGAAGAGCAAGCGCGGAACAGCTCGGAAGCTGGCTCTCGTGCAAGCGGTGTTGGCCGCGACAGCATTGGTAGGAGGCGTGCCGGCGGCAAATGCAGCTGGCACCGCGGCCACGACCTATTTCGATGCCACCACGCTAAGTCCCGTGGGAGACCGCGACGCGACCGCAGCCGCTCCCGGGGCGGTTGCAGCTGGCGGAGGAGCACGTGCCGCGGGCCAGCAATCAGTGGCAATTGGCAATATGGCGTGGGCGATCGGAACTGGTTCAACCTCGCTTGGCAATGCTGCGCAAACCAACGGTCTCGGTGCATTTGCAGGCGGTTCGGCGGCGTGGGCCGAAGCTGATTACGCCACCGCCGTCGGCACTCTTTCCACTGCGTTGGGGCCGGGAGCGACGGCCCTCGGCGCTTATTCCGAAGCTGACGGCACCAACTCTGTTGCAATCGGCTATAAGGCTACTGCCACTCGCGACAACAGCATCGCGTTGGGTGCGAACTCGACCACGACCGCTGATCTGACTGAAGCGGCTGTCGTTCCGACTGGTGCAGGCGCTACAGCCGTCGCCGCCACCGCCGCAACCGGCGAAGTGTCGGTCGGCTCTGCTGGCAACGAACGTCGCGTGACGAACGTCGCCGCCGGCGCGGCCCCGACTGATGCAGTCAACGTCAGCCAGCTCAGCGCAGTTGACGGCAAAGTCGACGCCATCGCTAATACCGGCACCCTGCACTACTTCAAGGCGGACGGTGCGAACGACGGCACAGATGACGCGGTCGCCAGCGGCAAGCAAGCCGTTGCAGCAGGCGCGAACGCCAGCGCAGCGGGCCCGAACTCGACCGCTCTCGGCGCAAATTCCGTTGCCAGCGTGATCGGGGCCACTGCGGTCGGCACGGGGGCGGAAGCAACGGGCTCAGCCGCCGCTGCGATCGGCGCCAACGCATCTGCGACGGCACTCGGCAGCGTCGCGCTGGGCAACATGGCCGAGGCTAGCGCCGACGGCTCCGTCGCATTGGGCCAGGGTTCGATCGCCGACCGCGCGAACACCGTCTCGGTCGGCTCTACGGGCCGCGAACGTCAAATGACCAACGTCGCAGCCGGCACTGAAGCTACGGACGCCGTCAACCTGAGCCAACTGAATGCGGCTGCCGCTAACGCCTCGCGCTATTTCAAGGCAGGCGGCGCCAATAACGGCTCGGACGACGCCACTGCAAACGGCGACCACTCGGTCGCGATCGGCGCCTACGCCAACGCTTCCGGCTACACGTCATTTGCAGCCGGCACCTCCTCATGGGCACAGGGAGACAACAGCACGGCCGTCGGCGCCCTCGCCACAGCAGCAGGCGAAGGCTCGACGGCCCTCGGCTACCAGGCAAATGCCAGTTCCGCCAATTCGGTCGCTCTGGGCAACGGTTCGATCGCCGATCGCGTCAACACCGTATCGGTCGGTTCAGCGGGCGCAGAACGCCAGATCACCAATGTCGCAGCAGGCACCGCCGACACCGACGCCGTCAACGTCGCCCAACTGAAGGAGGTTACCGCACAGACCGCCGCCAAGCTCGACGGCGCCGTGATGTATGACAAGAACGCCGACGGCAGCGTCAACAAGAACAGCGTCACGCTTGGCGATGCAACGAGCGGCGGCACGGTGATCCATAACGTTGCCGATGGCGTGGACTTAACCGATGCCGTCAACGTCGGCCAACTGAACGCGGCAATCGGCAACGCTGTGCAGAACATCACGGTGAACCCGAACGTGCCGTTCTTCAGCGCCGACGGCAATGTCGACACGGAAGGCGCACAGGCCTCCGGCACGCATTCGGTCGCGGTGGGCGCCAACGCCAACGCCAACGGCACGAACGCGATCGCCATGGGCGCGAACTCGGTGGCAAGCGGTAATAACGCCACCGCGCTCGGTGCCGCGGCGAACGCCAGCGCCGACAACTCGGTGGCGTTGGGTCAAGGCTCGGTCGCGGATCGTGCGAACACGGTATCGGTCGGCGCAGCAGGTCAGGAGCGTCAGATCGCCAACGTCGCAGCCGGCGTGCAAGGCACGGATGCAGTCAACGTCAATCAGTTGCAGCAATCCATGAGCGGCGCAGTCGGTCAGGCCAACAGCTACACCGACGACCAGATCCGCTCGGCCCGTCGCGATGCCTACGGCGGCACGGCAACGGCACTTGCAGCAGCAGGCTTGCCGCAAGCGGTCTTGCCGGGTCGCGGCATGGTGGCGATGGCGGGCGGTACCTACGGCGGCCAGTCGGCGATCGCCATCGGCGTGTCGCAATTGTCGGAAACCGGCAAGTGGGTCTACAAGGTACAAGGCACCTCTGACTCGCGCGGCCAGTTCGGCGCGTCGATCGGCGCCGGCATGCACTGGTAAAACTTCGGCAAGAAGTGTGACTGGCGCGATCTGAACCAGTCAGGTCGAGACCACTAACGTTGCTGTACCAGCAGCGAGCAGGCGCGGGCCCGCAAGAACCCGCGCCCTTTGCGCGTGACATCATTCTCAAAAGGAGTGGCGTCGCGCGTTTTTTTGCTCGGCGCCGCGCGTAGGACCGCATAGGCAATTGCTCGACGAGCGGAGCGAGCACCCGCGGCGCCCCACTCCGTGCGCCGCTCAGCACCGCATCAGTCCCTCCTCATCCAGCGCTCAACGCTGCATCGATTCCCACACTTTGTAGAGACGCTTCACCGACACCGGCATCGGCGTACGCAACTCCTGCGCGAACAGCGAAATCCGCAATTCCTCGAGCAACCAGCGGAATTCCGACAAGCGCGGATCCAGCACGCCGCCGCGTTGCGCAAGCGCGCGCTGGTAGTTCTGCAACAGGGGATGGAATTCGGCGAACTGCCGTGCGTCGCGCGCGGAGTCCGCCTTCAGCTTGTCGATACGCAGTGCAATGCCCTTCAGGTAGCGCGGGAAGTGCGCCAACTGCGGATACGGCGTATCGACCACGAAGCGTTTGCCGATCAGGCCATCCAGCTGGTTCTGCATATCCGCATGTGCAGCAGTGAACGACTTCGCCTGCACCAGTTTCTTCGTCACGGTCGCGTACTCGGTCAGTATCTGGCCGACGAGCCGGGCGATTTCCTGTGCCAACAAAGTCAGACGGCTGCGGCCTTCGTCGCGACGCGTGTGGAAACTGACGTCATCGGCGGGCAGCGGGTCCTGCAGACAGGCGCGATCAAGCGCGGTGTCGATCAGTTGATCGCGCAGTTCCTCCTGGGTGCCACGCGGCATGAACTGCATCGCCATTTCGCGCAAACCCGGGAGATTTTTCTCCAGAAACTTGATCGGCTCTTTCAGTTGCAACGCGAACAAACGCCGCAGCCCTGCGCGATGAATCCGCGCGGCTTCGTCCGGTGAATCGAACACTTCGACGTCGCAATGCGTGCCGCGATCCACCAACGCCGGATAGCCAAACAAGGTTTGGCCGCCACGGCGAATTTCGAGCAACTCGGGGAGCTTGCCGAAATTCCACGTCGTCAGTTTTTCGTACAGCGCGGTGCCGGCCGCGCCTTCTTGCGACGCAGTTTGCGGACCGGTCGCAGCAGCGCCCTTGCCTCGCGAAGCCCCACCGCTTGCCACACCGGCTGCTCCGCCCGCTTGCACGCCAGCGGCCACGCCGCCGGCATCCGCCAACGCCACCCCAGCCGCACCCGACGCGATCTTCTGAAAATGCTGCTGCGCCTGGCCACCAAGTTCAGCGCGCAGTTGCGACATATTCCGGCCCATCGCAAGCTGCCGCCCGTGCTCGTCGACGACCTTGAAGTTCATGAACAAATGCGGCGTCAGCGTCTCGAGCTTGAAGTCCGATTGCTTCATCGCGACTTGGGTCTGTTCGCGAACGTCGGCGATCAGCGTCTCGAGCAAACCGCCCGCGCCGAAGCGCGGACCGCTATGCCGTTCGACGAAACCCGCCGCGAACTCAGGCAGCGGCACGCAATGGCGCCGCAGCTTCTGCGGTAACGATTTCAGCAGCAGTTGCGTCTTCTCTTTCAGCATGCCGGGCACGAGCCATTCGCAGCGCCGCGCGTCGACCTGATTCAGCGCATACAGCGGCACGGCAAGCGTCACGCCGTCGCGCGGCGAACCGGGCTCGAAGTGGTAGGTGAGCGCCATCTCGACGCCCGCCATCGTCATCCGCTTCGGAAACAGATCGGTCGTCACGCCGGCGGCTTCGTGCCGCATCAGATCGTCGCGCGACAGATACAGCAGGCGCAGCTTGTCTTCCGGCTGGCCGCTCTTCTTCACCTCGTCGCGATACCAGCGCTCGAACGACGCGCCCGTATAGATGCCTTTCGGCAGCGCCTGATCGTAGAAGCCGAAAATCAGTTCGTCGTCGACCAGCACGTCCTGGCGGCGCGACTTGTGTTCGAGCTGCTCGATATCGGCAAGCAGCTTGCGGTTGTGCGCGAAGAACGCGAGCTTCGTATCGAACTCGCCTTCCACCAACGCGCCGCGAATGAACAGCTCGCGCGCCCGCGCCGGATCCTGTTTGCCAAAGCTCACGCGCCGCCGGTGGTAAATCGGCAGCCCATACAGCACCGCTCGCTCAAACGCCGACACCTGCGCCGCGCGCTTTTCCCAATGCGGCTCGGACAACGACTTCTTCAGCAAATGCTCGCCGATCTTTTCGATCCATTCCGGCTCGATCTTCGCAATGCAACGTGCGTACAGACGGCTCGTCTCGACCAGTTCCGCGGCCATCACCCACTTGCCGGCTTTCTTCACCAGCGCCGAGCCCGGCCAGAGGTAGAACTTGATGCTGCGCGCGCCAAGGAAATACGGTTCATCGTCGGCTTTCAGGCCGATGTTGCCGAGCAGGCCGGTCAGCAACGCGAGGTGGATCTGCTCGAAAGTTGCTTCGGCTTCGTTCAGCCGCCAGCCGTGCTCGCGCACCACGGTCAGCAATTGCGAGTGCACGTCGCGCCATTCACGCAGCCGCAGTTGCGACAGGAAGTTCTTGCGGCACTCGTCCTGCAATTGCCGGTTCGACTTCTTATGCGCGATTGCTTCTTCAAACCAGTTCCAGATCTTCAGCCATTGCAGGAACTCGGAACGCTCGTCGGCGAAGCGGCGGTGCGCCTGGTCGGCTTGCTCCTGCGCCTCGATCGGCCGGTCACGCGGGTCCTGCACAGACAAGGCGCTGGCGATGATCAGCACTTCCTTCAGCGCCTGCTGATCGCGCGCGGCGAGAATCATCCGGCCGACGCGCGGGTCGAGCGGTAAGCGCGCGAGTTCGCGGCCGAGCGGCGTGAGCTGGTTGTCGTCGTCGACGGCGCCCAGTTCGTTGAGCAGTTGATAGCCGTCGGCGATCGCGCGGCCCGGCGGCGGCTCGATGAACGGGAAGGTTTCGATCGCCGTCAGATGCAGCGACTTCATCCGCAAAATCACCGACGCCAGCGACGAACGCAAAATCTCCGGGTCGGTGAAACGCACACGGCCCTGATAATCGCTTTCCTCGTACAGACGAATACAGATGCCATCCGCGACGCGGCCGCAACGCCCTGCCCGCTGATTCGCGGCGGCCTGCGAGATCGACTCGACCTGCAACTGCTCGACCTTGTTGCGATATGAGTAGCGCTTCACGCGCGCCAAACCCGTATCGACCACATAGCGAATGCCGGGCACCGTCAGCGAAGTTTCGGCGACGTTGGTGGCCAAAACGATGCGGCGCGCGTTCGACGTGCGGAACACGCGTTCCTGCTCGGCGGCCGACAAACGCGCGAACAACGGCAGAATTTCCGTGTGCGGCGGATGATGCTTGCGCAACGCCTCGGCGGCGTCGCGAATCTCGCGCTCGCCGGGCAGGAACACCAGCACGTCGCCGGGGCCTTCGCGACACAGTTCGTCGACCGCATCGACGATCGCTTCCATCAGATCGCGATCCGTTTCGCGCTGGGTCTTCGGCCTGTCACGCGATTCTCGCGACGACGAGGAAGAACCCTCCGCCGCCTTCACCGCTGGGCTGTCCTCCGCGACCGGCCGATAGCGCACCTCGACCGGATACAGACGCCCGCTCACTTCGATCACCGGCGCGGGCTTGTCGTCGCGGCCGAAATGGCGCGCGAAGCGGTCCGCGTCGATCGTCGCCGAGGTCACGATCAGCTTCAGATCGGGCCGCTTGACGAGGATTTCCTTCAGATAGCCCAGCAGAAAATCGATGTTCAGGCTGCGCTCGTGCGCTTCGTCGATGATCAGCGTGTCGTAGGCTTTGAGCAGCGGATCGGTCTGCGTTTCGGCGAGCAGAATACCGTCGGTCATCAACTTGACCGACGCGCCCGGCGACAGATTGTCGGTAAACCGCACCTTGTAGCCGACCACTTCACCAAACGGCGTGCCGAGCTCTTCGGCGATCCGGCGACCCGTCGCCGATGCCGCAATCCGGCGCGGCTGCGTGTGGCCGATCAAACCGGTACCGCCCGCGCCGAGGCCCCGCCCGAGTTCGAGGCAGATTTTCGGCAACTGGGTCGTCTTACCGGAGCCGGTCTCACCGCAGACGATCACCACCTGATTCTGCGCGATGGCGCGCGCAATTTCTTCCCGGCGGCCGGACACCGGCAGCGCTTCAGGAAAAGTAATCGGCGGAATCGGATTCGGTTCGACGACGCGCTGAACGCGCGGTGGCCGCGGCTCGCGACGCGGCTGCCCGTTTTGCGCATCGCCTGCTTGCGGCGATTTCTGCGCGGGCGCACCGCTTTGCTGATTGGCGCGTCCGTCGCCACGCTTCGGCTGATTTGCAGCTCGCGTGTTTTCGGACTGCGCGCGCCGTTCATCGCCCTGCTGCTGGCGTTGGCCGCGAGGCGCGTTCTGCACGCGTCCATCGTCGCGGCGCGCGGGCTTCTCCACGCCGCCGGAAGTCGGCTGGCTGCGCGCAGCGTCGCCCTGTGGCGTGTGCTTGCGCCCCTCATGTGCAGCTTTCGGCGCCTGCGCGCCCGCTTCGCGGCGCGCCTCACGCGGCGGATTATTTTTCTGTGCGGACACGCGCGCGTCATCCGCGGAGCGCAGGGACTCACGCGCGGCTGGTGGCGTGTTGCGGTTAGTGTCCTGCGCATCGCGGCGCTCTGCGTCGCCGGGCTTCACCTGATCGGCGGCCGGCGCCACATTCTCGTTCGCCGCAGCGGGACTTTTGGGTACATTCGACATGGGGGCGCATTATAATCCCCGGCATGAATTCCCAAACCGACCTCGTCCCCGCGCCCGCGAGCGTTCCGGCCCCCGCCGGAGCAACGGAAGACCTCGCACAGCACGCGCAATTCGTCGACTGGATGCGCTCAGTCGCCCCTTACATCCATGCGTTCCGCAACAAGACGTTCGTCGTCGGTTTCGGCGGCGAAGTGGTGCATCAGGGGCTCCTGAATGCGCTCGTGTCCGATATCGCGCTGCTGCAGGCCATGGGCATCCAGATCGTGCTGGTGCACGGCTCGCGACCGCAGGTCGAAGAGCAGATGAGCCTGCACGGCGTGGAATCCGAGTTTTCGCACGGCATGCGCATTACCGACGCGCGCGCTTTGGAGTCCGCGAAAGAAGCGGCCGGCGAAGTGCGTCTGGATATCGAGGCGGCGATCAGCCAGGGCTTGCCGAACACGCCGATGGCTCACGCGCACATCAGCGTGGTGTCCGGCAACTTCGTGACGGCGCGCCCGGTCGGCATTCTGGACGGCGTCGATTTCGCCCACACCGGCGTGGTGCGCAAGATCGACGCGGATTCGATCCGCCATTCGCTCGCGAGCCGCAAGCTGGTGCTGCTGTCGCCGCTAGGCTTCTCGCCCACCGGCGAGGCCTTCAATCTGTCGATGGAAGACGTCGCGTCGGCGGCGGCGATCGCACTGCGCGCCGACAAGATCGTGTTCCTGACCGAGACGCCGGGCCTGATGGAGACCGGCGAAGACGGACCGGTACTCGTTCGCGAACTGTCGCTCGACGACGCCTACAAGCTGCATGAAAGCGGCGAAGTCACTGGCGACGCAGGCTTCTATCTGAAACATTCGATCCGCGCCTGCCGCGGCGGCGTGGCGCGGGCGCACATCATCCCCTACGCGCTCGACGGCAGCCTGCTGCTCGAACTGTTCCTGCACGATGGCGTGGGCACGATGATCTCGTACGAGAACCTCGAAAGCCTGCGCGAAGCCACGCCAGACGACGTCGGCGGCATTCTCTCGCTGATCGAGCCGCTCGAATCCGACGGCACGCTGGTACGGCGCGGCCGCCATCAGATCGAACGCGACATCGACCATTTCTCGGTGATCGAGCACGATGGCGTGCTGTTCGGCTGCGCGGCGCTGTATCCGTACCCGCAGGAGCGCATCGGCGAAATGGCCTGCCTCACGGTCGCGCCTGAAGCGCAAGGCACCGGCGACGGCGAGCGCCTGCTCAAGCGCATCGAACAACGCGCCCGGGCACGCGGCCTCACGCGGATTTTCGTGCTCACCACACGCACTGAACACTGGTTCCTGAAGCGCGGCTTCGTCAAGGTCACGGTCGACGACCTGCCGGAAGACCGCCGCCGACTCTATAACTGGCAGCGCAAGTCACTCGTGCTGATGAAACAGCTCTGAGCGTCCTCATATAAAGCGACTGCCCGCCCCCACATCGATTAAAGGAGAAGCACAGCATGACTCGTACGGTTCAATGCGCGAAGCTCGGCAAGGAAGCCGAAGGCCTCGATTTCCCGCCGCTGCCGGGCGAACTTGGCAAGCGGATCTACGAAAGCATTTCGAAGGAAGCCTGGCAGGCCTGGTTGAAGCAGCAAACCATGCTGATCAACGAAAACCGCCTGAACATGGCCGATCCGCGCGCACGCCAGTATCTGATGAAGCAGACTGAAAAGTTCTTCTTCGGCGAAGGCGCGGATACGGCACAGGGCTACGTGCCGCCGGCAGCCGAGTAGGCGCTTTTCTGCGCTACGAGCCAGAATTGGCGACCAGCCTGATAAAAAATCCGCGCCGCGAGCGCGGATTTTTTTCGCCTGTCTGGCCGCGAATTTTGCCTCGCACTTCGCCACTTTCAAGCCTTGGAAAAATCCACTAACCGGACCATTTTCGGCCACTTTTAAGCCTCTTTTCCATACCGCCGCAATCCGCCGAATCCCCCGCCACGCAAGGGATTGAGTGCCCTCCCCGCGCTGCCCACCGGACCTTGGGTTTGCACGATCGTCCGTCATCGTGCTATCATGTGCACCGTTCCAACAGCAATTCACCTTCATTCGCATTCAGTTCAAACTTGGCATGCAGTGCGTACCAAGGGCCGATTGAATAGTTTTTATACAAGAAGGCTTGTCGGTCGTTTCCCCGCTTGAGCTCGCACTATGAGCGGCGATCCAGCACCGGCCTTTTTCGTTTCGAGCCTTCCAGCGGCGCATGGGCCAGCTTTCAGCCACCCCAGCGTCCTCATGCATCTGCCCCCCTTCCACGGCCACGCAGATGCAACCGTCAGCACAATCTAGACGAGTGTTTTTTCGCGAATGATTCGCGAGGCACGGGCGTTTTATTTTCTTTTTCACGCCCTCTTCTATCGCCTTCGGGCGAGAGAGACGCCATCGCGCTGCTCGCGAAACTGCACTTCCCCAGCACCCGTGGCGGAACGTTCATGCGCGTTTTCATGAGTTTCGTCGCAGTCATTGGAGTTTTCACCTTGACCGCTTCCAGCAACGGCTTCTGGCGACATCACAAAGAAGAACAACGCCTCTCACTCGACGACATCACCGTCGTCGACAAATCTCTCCTCAAGCGGGCCGTCGGCGCCATGGCGCTCGGCAACGCGATGGAATGGTTCGATTTCGGCGTGTACAGCTATATCGCTGTCACGCTCGGCAAAGTGTTCTTCCCGTCGTCGAGCCCATCCGCCCAGTTGATCGCCACCTTCGGCACGTTTGCCGCGGCGTTCCTTGTGCGGCCGGTCGGCGGCATGGTGTTCGGGCCGCTGGGCGACCGCATCGGCCGCCAGCGCGTGCTGGCCATGACCATGATCATGATGGCGCTCGGCACCTTCGCAATCGGCCTGATTCCGAGCTACGCGACGATCGGCATTTTCGCGCCGGCGTTGTTGCTGGTCGCGCGCCTCGTGCAAGGCTTCTCGACGGGTGGTGAATACGGCGGCGCGGCGACCTTCATCGCCGAATTTTCGACGGACAAGCGTCGCGGCTTCATGGGCAGCTTCCTCGAGTTCGGCACGCTGATCGGCTATGTGCTCGGCGCGGGTACGGTCGCGGTTCTGACGGCGACGCTCTCGAACGAGGCGCTGCTCTCGTGGGGCTGGCGTGTGCCGTTCCTGATCGCGGGCCCGCTGGGTCTGGTAGGTCTCTACATCCGGATGAAGCTCGAAGAAACGCCCGCGTTCAAGAAACAGGCCGAGCAACGCGAAGCCGAAGACAAGGCGCTCCCGAAGCAATCGTTCCGCGAGCTGCTGATGCAGCAATGGAAGCCGCTTCTGTTGTGTGTTGGCCTCGTGCTGATCTTCAACGTCACCGATTACATGGCGCTCTCGTATCTGCCGAGCTACCTGTCGGCCACGCTGCACTTCAACGAAACGCACGGTCTCTTCCTCGTGCTGCTCGTGATGGTGCTGATGATGCCGATGACGCTGGCAGCCGGCCACCTGTCCGACACGATCGGCCGCAAGCCGGTGATGCTGTTCGGTTGCGTGGGTCTGTTCGTGCTGTCGATTCCCGCGCTGCTGCTGATCCGCATGGGCACGGTGCTGCCGGTGTTCGGCGGCCTGATGATTCTCGGCGTGCTGCTGTCGTGCTTTACCGGCGTGATGCCGTCGGCGCTGCCGGCGCTGTTCCCGACCAAGATTCGTTACGGTGCACTCGCGATCGGCTTCAACATTTCGGTGTCGCTGTTCGGCGGGACGACGCCGCTCGTGACGGCATGGCTGGTCGACAGCACCGGCAATCTGATGATGCCCGCGTACTACCTGATGGGCGCGTCGTTGATCGGTATCGTGTCGGTGTTCGCGCTGCGTGAAACGGCCCGCAAGCCCTTGCTCGGCTCCGGTCCGTGTGTCGCGACGCGTGCCGAAGCGCATGCGGTGCTGCGCGGCGAGCGTGAAGCGGCGGAGATGGATGAAGGTTACGCGTCTGCAGCTACGGCGCGTGCCTGATCCTGGGTTGCGCCGCA
Source organism: Paraburkholderia nemoris (assembly GCF_905221015.1). NCBI lineage: Bacteria > Pseudomonadati > Pseudomonadota > Betaproteobacteria > Burkholderiales > Burkholderiaceae > Paraburkholderia > Paraburkholderia nemoris. Next base: position 165,058 of record NZ_CAJNBO010000015.1, read on the forward strand.
GTTGCTCGGTAACTAGCCGCTGAAGTTGTACGCGTATCGCCCGCAATCGCTACGACGGGCGGTGGCAGGCAGCCACAGCAATAAGCGTGAGCATGTTCGAAAACGGGCCGGCAAATATTTGCCGGCCCGTTTTTTTATGTCACCAGAGAATCGAACGTTGCGCTGGCATGCGCCCCTTCAACGATCAGCATGCCGGCGGAAATCGGCAACTTGAAACGCCTTGGCCCTGCGCTGCCTGGATTGACGAACAGCACGCCGTCGCGCTCGCTGATCGCGGGCTTATGCGAGTGCCCCGTCACGACCACGTCGATGCCTTCGCTGCGCGGATCGTCGCCCACATCGGCGATGTCATGCACGACGAGGATCGTCACCTTTTGCACGGTCAGCTTGACGTGTGTCGGCAGCGAGGCAACCGGCTCGTCGATGTCGTTATTGCCGCGCACGACGATGACCGGAGCGATCTGTGCGAGCGCATCGAGCACCGCCTGATTGCAGATATCGCCCGCGTGGATGATCGCATCGCACCCTGCGAGGTACTGCAGGGCTTCGGGGCGCACGAGGTTATGCGTGTCGGAGATCAAGCCGATTCGAGTGACGATGGAGCCTTGGGTGCGCGAAGTCATGATGTCAGTATCGACCAAACGGCCTCAATCCGCCGGCTGCTGTTCAGCAAGCTCACGCGTCAAAACCTGCGCCGGCCGCTTCGCGCGAAGCAAACGTCTGGTTGCCCCCTGCACCACCATCGACACCACCGCCGCGCACGCAAAACTGAACCACACACCGTAGTGCGGCAACATCGTCGCGGTCACGGCGAAGAACGCTGCGAACGAGCCGCGGCCGATCACCATGCCGCGCATCAACAACGCAACGAAGTCCGAGCCATGCGCGCGCTGGGCCGACACCGCGAGCACGATGCCGAGCAACGGAAACACCGACAGCAGCCCGCTCCATGTCGCGCCCATCGACGCGGACAGCGTCGTCACTGCCAACGTCAGCAACGCGCCGGCGAGCATGCGCAGCGCAAGATCGCCGAGCCCGAGACGCGTCGCCGGCACATGGCCCGTGACGCGCGGCAAGCCGCTTTGCGAAATGGCGACAGCCACGCAACTCGCGCCCACCGCCCACATCAGTCCACCCGGCAAATGCGTGAGCAGCATCGCCACGCCAACCCATCCGAGCATGCCGGCCACAAGCGCAAGCGGCCATGCTGAACGGCGGCAAGTCCACGAATACGCAAAATTGAACGCCTCGGAGGCGGCGATCGCCGCAATCGATGCCGCCGACGCCAGCGCCGCGAACGCCGGCCCACGCTCCAGCGCGAGCAGCAATACGATCGGGCCGGACACCACCGGCAGCCCTGCCAGCCATCCCGCCACCGACGGTCCCCACACCCGCCCCGCCACAGTCAGCGCGGCGAGAAACGCGGGCACCAGCGTGAGCTTGAGCGCAAGCAACATGCTTACGCTTCCATCAGATGTTCGATGCGCCGATCGGGTATCAGCCACCACGCCGCGGCCAGCGTGTAGAGCGCAGCCGAGAGCCACGGCTGAACGAATGCCAGCGCCATGCCCGCCAGATAGATGATGACTGAGACCTTGCCCTTGAAGTCGTTGCCGACCGCCTTCGCGATCGTCGAGTCGGTGCCGTGCTCGCGGATCAGCACGCGAGTCAGGATGAAATACGCAATCGCCGACATGAACAGCACGGCGCCGTACATCGCGGTCGGCCAGGCGGCGAGATGGTTTTCACCGACCCAATGCGTGACGGCCGGCAGCAGCGACAGCCAGAACAGCAGATGGAGATTGGCCCAGAGCACCGCGCCGTTGACCTTCTGCACGGTATGGAACAGGTGGTGATGATTGTTCCAGTAGATGCCGACGTAGATAAAACTCAGCACGTAGGCGCAGAACACGGGAATCACGGGGCGCAGCGCGGCGAGATCGAAGCCGTCCGGCACCTTCAATTCGAGCACCATGATCGTGATGATGATGGCGATCACGCCATCGCTGAAGGCTTCGACGCGTCCCTTGCCCATCGGTCGGTTTCCTGATTGTGTAGTCGCTACGCCGCCGATTATCAGCGATGACAACGGGACTTGTCGAATGCGGGCCGGTGGCGCATGCACGCCTCACCTGATCAGCGCACCCCGCTCGTCCAACAACTGACGAAGAATGCTGCGATGGCAGCGGCTTTCGTCCTCGCAATAGCAGCCGACAGAAAAGTTGGTCGTTTTCGACAAGGCGGCCAGCAGGTCCAACACTTTGCTGGCATCGCCGCCATTCATCTCCGTGCGGAATTTCTTCGCGAACGCGGCCCAATCGCGGTCGCTCGTCACCGCCTTTGCTTCTTTGACCAACTCCGCGTCAGGCGACAGATTGGGCAGCCAGACGTCGTAATAGTCGCGGGTGGCGAATTCAGCCTTGGGTACACCGCGCGGCGGCCGCCGAACGGTGCCGATGCGCAGCCCTTCGTCGGCCGCTCTCGGAGACCCAAGCTGGACGATGCTGATGCTCATGTTGTTTTCCTGATCCGTGGTGGACTCGCGACCTTCTCCCGCCGGGTCGATCAACGCCGCTCGTCAGTGGTTCTGCAATGCAGGCTCAGCGTCTCAAGCCCTTCATGGCCTCGATTTCCATCGCGGCGTTGCGCTCTTCGCTCGCCTCGATCGGATCCATCGCCTCGTCGATCGAGGCCGCCGCACGTTCCGCGGCGGCCTTCGTTTCGTCGAAGACGGGATCGAATTCTCCGTCGTCATCGCCCGGCGGTTCCAGCATGTCGCGAAGCATGGACGCCAGTTCCGGCGTGTCCCACGCCGCGCCCTGCTGCTTCTGCTTTTTTATGTAGTGTCTGACTTCCGCGTCCTGTTCGGGGGTCAACGGAAGACCGCGAAAAGTGCTTTTGGGGTCAGCATCATTCATGATCTTGCTCCAGGATACGTGCCAGTTCGAGTTTAATCCCCGAGTTCAGTCCCGAGTTTAATCCCCTTACGGCGACGTGATCTCAGCTATCGGTCAGTTGGAAACGCCGGGGTAGTACACCGCCAGCCACACGCTCGGCTCCGTGTCGCTCGTCCATGCCACCCGATGCCGGCAATGCGCGTCAATCAGCACGTGGTCGCCCGGTTTCATCGGATGCAACTCAGCCTCGTCTTCGAATTCGAGCGCCGCCGCGCCGCTCAGCAGTACGACCCACTCGGCGCGCGGACTGTCGTACCAGAAGTCCGGCGGGCTTGCGTGCCCCCGCGAGACGATCCGCTCGATGCTCACGCCGGCGTCTTCCACGAGCGCGTCGACCTGCTCGTCGGGGCCCGCTGGCGCACCGGGATCGAAGAGGTTGCCGCTGCTGATCGCGCGTTTCATCGCTTGTGCTCCGGCCATGCTCGCTACCTGAGTTCGCTGCACGTTTTCGTCGAGGGCGCCCGCCCCCGGTTTGCCATCGGGTCCGCCGCTCACTTCATCGGCTTGAGGCCATCGAGCAAGGTCGGCACCAGTTCGCTGATGGTCGGATGAATGTGCATCGCGTACTGCAAGGTCGGATACGGCGCGCCGGCCGTCATGATGTCGATGAACGTGTGCAGCGCTTCGTCGCCTTCGATGCCATGGATCGCCGCGCCAAGAATCTGCTTGCTTTGCGGGTCGACCAGCACCTTCATGAAACCGTCGGTCTCGCCGCGTTCGCGCGCGCGGCCCACCCGTGTCATCGGCATGGTGGCGATCAACGCATCGCGACCGGCTTTGCGCACGTCGGTCTCCGAAAGCCCGACGCGCGCGAGCGGCGGGTCGACGAACACCGCATACGTCATGATCCGCGTATCGACGCTGCGCGCGCCGCCGTCGAGCAGATTGGCAGCGACGATCTGAAAATCATCGTATGAAGTGTGGGTAAAGGCACCGCGCCCATTGATGTCGCCGATCGCCCAGATGCCCGGCACATTGGTGCGCAACTGGCCGTCGACGGGAATCATGCCGTGCTTGTCCGTCGCGATGCCGGCCATGTCGAGGCGGAGATCGTCGGTGTTCGGTTCACGGCCGGTGGCGAACAGCAGGTGCGACGCTTCGAGCGCGGGAATGTTCTGCTCAAAGCCGATGCACACCTCGTTCTCGTGATGCGGATGCGGTTCGACCCGCGAAGGCTGCACGCCAAAGACAAACTCGATCCCTTCACGCGCCAGCACTTTCTGCACGGAGCTGGCGAAGTCGGCATCCTCGCGCGTCAGCACGCGCTCGCCGCGCACCAGCACCGTCACCCGGCTGCCGAAGCGGCGAAAAATCTGCGCAAATTCGAGCGCGATATAGCTGCCGCCGACAATCGCCAGATGCTCCGGCAATTCCGTCAGTTCGAGCAGGTTGGAGTTGGTGTAGTAGCGAACGCGCTCAAGCCCTTTGAGCGGCGGCACGACGGCGCGCGTGCCGGTGTTAATGAAGATTTCATCGGCGCTGAGTTCGTCGCGCACCGAGCCGTCCGGGCCGCCGATGGCGAGCGTATGCGCGCCGGTGAAGCGCGCATGGCCGGTGAAGACGGTGACGTTATCCGTGCCGCGCAGCCATTTCTCAACGCCGTCGCGCGATTGGCCGATGATCTTGTCCTTGCGCGCTTTAACCGCTGCGAGATCGACGCTGACCGCCCCGCTCAGCTGCACGCCCAGGTCCGCGGCGTGGCGCGCCACGTGGGCCGCGCGGGCGCTGGCTACATACGACTTGGTGGGTGTGCAGCCGACATTCACGCAAGTCCCGCCGAAGGCCCCGCGTTCGATCACCGCGGTTTTACGGCCGCTTTGACCGAGACGGACAGCGAGCGGCGTCCCGCCTTGTCCCGTACCGATCACGACTGCGTCGAAGTGCTGTGGCATGGCAGATCTCCCGAGGCTGGGGTGCTGGTCGTAGCATCTTACCCTCAGCGCCTCGCGTTGCCGCTATCGCTCCTTCTCGCCCCTTCTCGTTGCTTCTGTTGCGCGCGGTGACGTTCGCGCGCCGGCTGCCGATCTGTTTTCGCGCCGCCGATGGGCCGGCGCGGCCGATTGATGGAAATTGCGCCCGCTTGTGTTCAGGCGTGGCAATGCACGGCGCAGATCAACTCGCGCGAGCGTTGCAGCGCGGCCTGCGCGCCGCGTGCTGCGACGACCCAGCCGACCTGGCCGAGGTTGAAATCCTGCGACACCATCACCTGCATGAGGGCGACCATCGGCAGGATCACCGCGGGTCGATAAAGCTGGTTTTGAATTAAGGCTGGCATAACGGCTCCCATCGCGCTGGGCCGTTTTGGCACGACGCGGAATGTATATTCGATGGGAGGATTTTAGGGAGACCGGGGCCGCGGATAAATACCGGGAACGCGAAGGCACTTGTTTGCGAATCTGAACAATCAAAACTGGATCCCCCGCGGCAGCGAGATTCGATTGCTGCATTAGCCACTCGGCCGAAGTGGGATTGCAACGCCTGCGGCCGTGGCTGAAGACGTCAGGACAGTGATGAAGCGCTGGCCAGCCCCACCTGCGCGTCATGCAAGCTACGTGCATAAGCGCTCGCCCCCACAGGTCGGCTATAAAAATACCCCTGCTGCTTGTCGCAAGCGATTCCGCGCAAAAACGCCGCCTGCTCGGCGGTTTCTACACCTTCCGCCGTGACATTCATGCCGAGCGAATGGGCCATTGCCACCACCGCCTGCGTGATCGCGATCGAATCGCGATGATCCGGCAACCCTGCGACGAAGGAACGGTCGATCTTCAGGTTATGCAGCGGAAACCGCTTCAGATACGACAGCGACGAATAGCCGGTGCCGAAGTCGTCGACGGAAATCCGCACGCCCATCGTGCTCAATGCAGTGAGCATCGGCAGGACGGCGTCGCTGTCGCTCATCAACAGCCGCTCGGTAATCTCCAGCTCCAGCGCCGCCGGCTCGAGCCCGGACTGTTCGAGACAGCGCTCGATCCGCTCCACCAGCCCGCCTTTGAACTGGCGCGGCGACAGATTCACCGCGACGATCAACTCCGGCGCCAGCGTGCGCCGCCATTGCGCGACCTGCTCGCAGGCCCGCGCCAGCACCCAGGAACCGATCTCGACGATCAGGCCGGCGTCTTCGGCCACGGGGATGAACTCCACCGGCGAGACGTTGCCCAGCTCGGTGTTGTACCAGCGCAGCAGCGCCTCGGCGCCGATCGTACGGCCGGACTGGCTGTCGACGATCGGCTGATACACGAGACTGAGTTCATCCGTGGCGAGCGCGCGCCGCAACGCCTGCTCGATCATGAAGCGGCGTTGCAGATGCCGGTTCAGCTCGGCGGTGAAAAACTGAAAATTATTGCGGCCACATTGTTTCGCGTGGTACATCGCCGAGTCGGCGTTGCGCATCAACGTGGGCACGTCCTGGCCGTCCTCGGGAAACAGACTAATGCCGATCGACGCCCCCATGTAGTACTCGTTGTCCGCCACCGCGAACGGTACCGCGATCGTATCGAGAATGCGCTGGGCGAGCGCGATCAGCCGGCCCGTGTTTTCGTAAGCGCTGACCACGATCACGAATTCGTCGCCACCCACGCGCGCGAGCGTATCGTCGCGCGCGACACACGCCGACAACCGCTCCGCCACGCTGCACAGAAGCGCATCGCCGGCCTCGTGACCGGCGGTGTCGTTGACCTTTTTGAAACCGTCCAGGTCGACGAACAGCACGGCGACCCGCGCCAGCTCGCCCATCCCTGCCACTTCACCTGGCGAAAACAGATCGCGCATCCGCTCGGCCAGGTAGGCGCGGTTGTAAAGGCCAGTGAGCGGATCGCGGGTGGCCAGAAACTTCAGCTGCCGTTGCGCCTCGCGTACCGGCCCGATGTCGGTGAACGAGATCAGCACCGAGCTGGGTTCGCTGTCGCCCGGTTTGATAATCGGCACGACATTCTCAGTAATCCAGATGACATCGCCGTCCGTCAGCTCCAGACCGATCGTGACGCCGAGCTTGGATTTGCCGGTCGCCAGCACCTGACTGGTCGGACGATCGGCGTCGGTGACGATGGAGCCGTCCTCGTGATACGCACGCACCATCACCGTCAGAATGTCGTGGCCGATCAGGTCGGCGCTCGCCCGCAGAATGCGTTGCGCACTCGGATTGCAGGCCAGCACCACGCCTTCGCGCGACTGCACGATGATGCCTTCGTTGAGATGGTTGACGACCAGCCGGTGATGCTCCTCGCTGTGCGCGAGGCGTTGCGCCATCGCGTCCTGATGAACGGCGAGTCCGACACTGTGGCTAATGTCGTGGAGCATCGCCGCTTCTTCGGCGCTCGGCCGGCGCGATGTGCGGTGATAGACCGCGAACGCACCCAGCACCGTGCCGGCATCGTTTTCAAACGGCACCGACCAGCACGCGCGCAAACCGAGCGGCAACGCGAGGTGCCGGAAATCGGCCCACAGCGGATCAGTTTCGATATCTTCGACGGCGACCATGCGCCGCTCGTACATCGCGGTGCCGCAGGACCCGGCCCGTGGACCGATCGGGACGCCGTCGATCGCGGCGCTGAAGTGCGCCGGCAGCGAAGGCGCGCCGCCCACGCGCGCGCGTACGCCGTCCGCGTCCAGTAGCAGGATCGAACAGGTCGCGCCATCGCCCAGCAGCGCTTCCGCGCGGCGGCATACTTCGTCGAGCAATTCCGGCAGCGGTGTGTTGCGGGTAATCAGCCGCAACACCGTACGCTCCGACGCCAGCACCCCCTCGGCCCGATCCGGCCCGTAGCGGGTGCCCTCAGGCGTTGCTCCCATCGTGCTATCTGATGTCGCTTCGCGTGTCATTTGTGCGCCCCCTAACCCCACATCGGCAAGTTAGTGTAAGCGGCACACCGGGGTTTACGCGAGGCTAGCGCACTTTAATTGCGATGCATAGCGTGCTAAGCGTGTGACCGGCTAGTCGGTCAGCCAATGAAGCGACTGCCCCGTGAGCACGGTGAGCACGGTGAAGCCGACGATCGCGGCCATCGTCAGCGCCAGGCCTGCCAGATGCGCAGCGAGCGCCACGCGGATATCGAGCGGCGCTAGCAGCACGGGTTGAGCGGGGGCCACCGGCGCGGCTGTCGGACCGGTGTCAGCCGCACTAACGTTGGACGCGCCGCTAGCGCTCACTTCAGGCTCGCGACGCCGGGTCGCGCAAGGTGCAGCACCTCGTAGACCGTGCGCCCTGCCGTGGCGACCGGCGCCGCCGACGACAGCGTGAGACGGATCAGCTTCCAGTTCGCGACATCGAGCGCGGAGACCACGGCGACCGTATCGTCCTGCTCCGCGATGCGACGGTTCTGCTCGATCAATGCGGCACGCAACTCGGCGCGGTTGTCCTGCTCGCCGATCGGCTGTTCCTCGCGATACAACGCAAGCGCCCGTTGCGCCGGCCCCTTGCGGGCATCGAGCGGCAGCCAGGTTTCGACCTCGGGACGGCCGAAGTCGTCGATCACGTTCTGAAAGCGCGAGCCCATGAAGAAGTCGGCGGTCTGCTCGGCGTCGAGCCACAGATACACCGCGGAATACACGTTCGCGGTGGCGCCGTAGCGGCCCCGTTCACGGACGACGAACGCCTTGAATCCCAGTCCCTCGGTCGCGTCCCACAGCGGGCCGCGGCGCGTCGCGCGCTCGCGGATGATCCCCATGTCATAGGTGGACGGCAGACGGTGCGAATACTGTTTGGCGAGCATGGCGAACTCCTTGTGGTTTCGACTGAGGATGAGCTTGCGCCGGCGCAATCATTACATCAAGATATGGTGATTTATATCTGCGATAAAGTTTTGATATGAACACCCTCGCCCGCCCTCTCGATCTGGATGCGATCCAGGCCTTCGTGCTGGTCGCGGATCTCGGCAGCTTCACGCGCGCCGCCGAAGTCATGGACACGTCACAAGCCGCGATGAGCCTCAAGCTCAAACGGCTCGAAGCGCGTTTGGGTTACCGCTTGCTGGAGCGCACCCCGCGCGCGGTGAGACTCTCGCCGCGCGGTGATGCCTTCATCGGCGCCGCCCGGCAATTGCTGCTCGCTCATGAGCGAGCGCTGGCGGGGACCGCCGACGCGCCGGAACGCCGGCTCAAGCTCGGCATCAGCGACCACGTGGCAGGGCCCAATCTGCCGGCGCTGCTGGGGCGGCTTGCGGCTTACGATCCGCTGCTCGTCATTGAAGTGCGTATTGCCGCGTCACGCGATGTGCTTGCATGGTTCGAGCGAGGTGAAGTCGACGCGGCAATCGGCCGTCGCGAAGGAGATCGCCATGATGGGCAACTGCTGGCTGAGGAACGGCTCGGCTGGTTCGCGGCGCCAGGCTGGCAGCATCGCGAGGGGCAGCCGTTGAAGCTGGCGACGCTCGCCGCGCCATGCGGGATTCGCGCAATTGCCACGGACGCGCTCGATGCGGCCGGGATTGCGTGGACCGAGGTATTCGTTGGTGGCGGCGTGATGGCTGTCGGCGCTGCCGTTAGCGCAGGGCTCGCGGTAGCCGCGCTGGCGCAGCGCGTAGCGCCGGCGGGAGCGGTGGAGGTCGGCGAGCAACTCGGCTTGCCGCCGCTGCCGGCTTCGAAAGTGGTATTGCATACGCGACTGAGCGACCCACGCTCGCAGGAAACCTTGCGAGCGGTCAGCTCGGCGTTTCTGAACGCGGCCTACTGAAGGGATAGGTGGACCGGATGGACCGCGGTCCACCTTGCCTCAGTTGTTTCCACTTCCTGGCGGCCTACCGCCACCCTGTTGAGACCCACCTTGAGGGCGGTTATTCCCTCCACCGCCTTGCTGACCTTCCGGTGGGCGGCCACCTGAATTGCCGGGCTGCTGCCCGCCTGGTGGACGTCCGCCTGCATTGCCCGGCTGCTGCCCACCCGGTGGACGCCCGCCTGCATTGCCCGGCTGCTGCCCACCCGGTGGACGTCCGCCTGCATTGCCCGGCTGCTGCCCACCCGGTGGACGACCGCCCGCATTACCCGGCTGTTGGCCGCCCGGCGGACGGCCACCTGCATTGCCCGGTTGCTGCCCTCCTGGTGGACGACCGCCTCCATTGCCCGGCTGCTGCCCGCCCGGCGGACGACCGCCTGCATTGTCCGGTGGCCGACCTCCGGGCGGACGCCCTCCTGGTGGCCGTCCAGCACCGGGCCTCGGCGGTGGCGGCGGTGGATGATGCGCCCAGCGGGATTGCTGGCCGTACCACGGCCGGCCGCGATAATAATTGCCCCAGTAGGTGCCGATCGAGAACGTCACGATCGGCAAGCCGATCACCGTGCCGTAGCTCATCACCGGCACATTGCTGCCCTGATAGGGATAGCTGAGTCGCGCCGCATAAACCCAACCGCGCAGGTTCGGACCGGCGACGTCACACCATTGGTAGTTGCTGATGCACCCCATCACATTAACCGGGACACCGCCCGGTAATTGCGTCACGACGGGATAGTCCGAAGCCGGCCCGGCGCGCACGTTGACCGTGCTATTCGTATAAGCCTGCGACTGCGCGGACGCTACTGCTGGCAGCGCCAGCAGGCTGGCCGCCGCGTACATGCATCGAACGAGGTGTTGTTTCATTTTTTTCTCCCGTTTTTACGTCCCGCGTTTGCGTGCGTACCTGCCTGCACGCACGTGTGAATGCGTCGGGTCTGGCCGCCGCTTGAAGCGGTGTCGCGGCCACGGCGCTTGCTTATCCGCATCTGTCATCCGCACCTGCAATGCGCATGCCTGAAACCACCCGGCAATTGCTTACGGACTTGCCCTGGCCGTTCCAGCGCGCTCCGTGCAAAGCAAGATTTGGTAATCACCCACCTGAACTCACGCTGTTTTCGGGCCTCTGTAGTCCGGCGACTCGGCCGATCATCCATTGCATGAAAAACCCATGCACTGCCGGGAGCGCCATGAAAATTTTCCGCCCAATCTTTGTCGCCGCATTGATGCTCACGCATCTGCCCGCTCACGCCACCAGCTTCGACTGTACGAGGGGGCGCTCGCTCACCGAGCGGATGATCTGCAACGACCCCGCGCTCTCGAAGCTCGACGACACGCTTGGGCAACTGTACTGGAAAGCGCGGCGCCGGGTCGTCAACCGTCGCGCCTTCCTCACGGACAGTGACAGCAAGTGGGCGTGGCGGGAAGCGAATTGCCGCGACGCGGCGTGTCTGGGGACGTGGTATGCGAAGCGGATCGAGGAACTGCAGCGGCTGATCGAAAGCATGCAAACGGGAACCCCGGATAGTCCGACTGAACCGAACACTCAGCGTAAGACGGTGATGCCCGCGCTACAGCAAACCGAAACCGCGATGCTTCGATGCACCGCGGCGGATCCGGGAATCGTCGTGAATGACCAGTGTTCCACTGTGATCAAGGAGAACAACGGTAAGTGGAAATATCAGCCGCACGGCGGCGACTGGTTCTGCGGACTGGCGATGCTCGCGCCGGCGGAAGTGCAATAACGCTACCGGCCGCTCCAGAAGCGCCGCTGAACCTCCATCACCTCAGCCTCCACCTCGGGCACCGGGCCGATCACCTCGACGGGCTTCTGGCAGTGATCGAACACATACCGGCAATCCACGCTCATGGTGGGATTCTCGGCATGATCGCCGGTCGCCTCCAGCAGGCGCTTCTCGGTCATGCCAAACACGACGCGGCCGATATTGGCCCAGTACATCGTGCCGGCACACATGCAGCAAGGCTCAACCGACGTGTACAGCGTACAACTCCACAAATACTCCGGCGTGAAGTTCAACGCCGCCACGCGAGCCAGCACCGACTCAGCGTGATTCACCGTATCGACATTGCCCTGCTCCATCAACACGGTCTCCTGATCCGGGCCGACCAGCACCGCGCCGAACGGATGGTGTCCGAGCAGCGTCGCCCGCTCGGCTACCCGGCTCGAATGCCGCAGATGCCGCACGAGCTGCTCGTGCGTCGGCGTTAAACCCTGCGGCGGATAGGCCGGCGCCACTCCAGCGGCGCCGGCATCGGTCGGGACGGTAAGACTCACGGGCGATCTCCTTTAATTTTTAATAATAGTTAGGCAAACCAATCAATGCATTACTTCGGCAGCGAACCGTCGACGCCTTGCACGAACCAGTTCAAACGCAGCAGCTCCGCATCGCTCAACGACTTGCCCGCGGCGACCTTCACCGTGCCGGACTGATCCGCGATCGGACCGGCAAACGGATTGAATTTGCCGGAGATGATGTCGTCACGCTTCTGGCTCAATGCCTTTTGCGCCGTCGGCGACACCGCATTCGTGTTGATGTTGGCCAGATCGATCGCCTTCTCTTTCAGCCCCCACCATACCGGCGAGTTGTTCCACGAACCCGCCATCACCTGCTGCACCAGATGCGTGTAGTACACGCCCCAGTTGCTCACGCACGCGCCCAACTGCGCGTTCGGCCCGAACTTCTTCATGTCGGAGTCCCAGCCGAATGCATGCACTTTCTTCTGCTCGGCGGTCTGCATCGTCGCCGTCGAATCGGTGTTCTGGATCAGCACGTCGGCACCCTGGCCGATCAGCGTTTCGGCGGCCTGCTTTTCGAGGCCCGGGTCGAACCAGCTATTGATCCACACGACCTTCACGCGCGCATTCGGATTGACCGAGCGCGCACCCATCGTGAACGCGTTGATGTTGCGCACCACTTCTGGCACCGGCACCGAGCCGACAAAGCCGAGCGTGTTGGACTTCGTCGTATAACCGGCGACCAGTCCGGCCAGATAGGCGCTCTGGTAGGTCCGCACGTCATAGGTGGCGAAGTTGGCGGCCTTCTTGTAGCCAGTCGCATGTTCGAACACGGCGTCCGGGAAGTCCTTGGCGACCTTCAGTTCGAAATCCTGGAAGCCGAAGCTCGAGCCGACCACGATCTTGTTGCCCTTCGCCGCCAGATCGCGAAACACGCGCTCCGAGTCCGCCGACTCCGGCACGTTCTCAACGCGCGTCACTTTGATCTTGTCGCCGAATTTCGCCTCGACCTCTTTCACGCCCTGCTCGTGCGCGTAGGTCCAGCCGGCATCGCCAGGATTACCGAGGTAGACGAAGGCGATGCCGAGCGGCTGCGCAGTCGCCGCGGCTGCCGCCCCGGCGCCGAGCACGAGGGACGCGCCGAACGCTGCAGCGAGAACAGTGCGGACGGTTTTGATGCGCAATGAGTGATGCAGCACTCGCGCCAGCTTTGCTTTCATGAATTCTCCGAAGATGGTTTCCAGGTGCCTGCCACAGTGCCCGGGACTGTCCCGGGCAAGGCTCCAGCATAGGGGGCCATATTCGAAGGTCAATTTCCGCGGAAAAATTATTTCTCGTTATCCCGCCCATAACGGAATCTGTATTTTGGTGGCCCGAAAACTCAGTGCACGCGTGGCGGCGGGTCAGCCTCGTCATCGTCAGGCGAGTCGCCCTCACCGAACAAATCCGCGCACAAGCCTTGGCCGATCTCGCTCAGGCGCGCCGTTCCCGTGCCTTCCTCGTTGAACGTGGTGTCCACCAGGCCACCGTCGACCAGCGCCGTCAACTGCCGTCGCAAGCCGCTCATCGGCACGTCCGCCTGCTTGGAAAGCTTGGCAAGCGACCACGCGCCGCTAGGCGTTTCCCGATGCGCGCGCCACAACTGCGCGAGCACGGCGGCCAGTACCGGATCGAGTTCATCGTCTTCCATCGTGAATGTCTCCTCGCTTTTCTGAAGGCCGATCAAGCCATCTGCGCCACCAGTTCACCCAGCGTCTTCAATGCCGCCTCGGTCTGCGCCGTCCACGGATAGCTGTAATTGAGCCGCATGAAGTGACGGAAATCGTCGCGCATCGAAAACATCATGCCCGGCCCGATCGTGATGCTGCGCGCGAGCGCCGCCTGATAGAGCCGCATCGAATCGACCCGTTCGGGCAACTCCACCCACAGCACGTACCCGCCTTGCGGCGTCGACACGCGCGTGCCCGCCGGGAAAAATCGCTGCACCATCGCCATCATGATGCTCGCCTGTTGCCGGTAGACCTTGCGCACGTGCCGCAGATGCCGGTCGTAGCCGTCCTGCCGAAGGTAATCGGCGACAGCGACTTGCGGCACCGAAGGCGTAGTCAGTGTGTTGAGAAACTTCAGCTTCTCGACCTGCGCTCGGTAGCGCCCCGGCATCGCCCAGCCGATCCGGTACGACGCGGTCAGGCTCTTCGAAAACGACGCGCAATGCAGCACCAGTCCCTTGGTGTCGTAGTTCTTCAAGGTCGACGGCCGCGCCTCGCCGAAGTACAACTCCTGATAGACATCGTTCTCGATGGAGGGAATGTCGTGCGCGGCGAGCAGTTCGACCAGTTGCTGCTTGCGCGCGTCCGGCATCTGGAAACCGAGCGGATTCTGGAAGTTCGGCATCACCATGCACGCGGCGATCTTCTGCCGTGCGATGACCTGGGCCAACGCCTCGATATCGATGCCGTGGACCGGATGCGTCGCCACTTCGATGGCGCGCATGCCGAGACGCTCGATGGCGTGCAGCATCGCGTAGTAAGTCGGTGACTCGACAGCGACCGTGTCGCCGGGCTTGGCGACCGCCTGCAAGCTGAGGTTGATCGCCTCGGTCGCGCCGAGCGTGATGATGATTTCGTCGGGGTCGACCGGCACGCCATTCTCGGCATAGCGCCGCGCGATCTGCCGGATCAGCTCGGGATTGCCGGGCGGCAGGTCGTCGATCAGATTCCAGCTCGCGTGACGCCGGGCGATCGCATTCGCGTACTGGTTGATGCGCCGCCACGGAAACAACGACGGATCGGGATACGGTGAGCCGAGCGGCACGGCGTCGTGCGCACGGATGCTGCGCAGGGTCGACAGCACGAGGCGGCTCACGTCGACCGCAGCGGCCACCGGCGGCGCCTGGGCGGCCGGCTGACGGTTCAGACGCGGCTCGTCGAGCACAACCGCCGTCGCCACCGCGTCGCGCACGAAATAGCCCGACTGCGGCCGGGTCTCGACTATCCCCCGGCTTTCCAGCAACGCGTACGCGTGCAGCACGGTCTTGATGCTGACGCCGTGCTGCTGACTCGCCTGCCGCACCGACGGAATCCGCTCGCCCGCCGCGAAGACGCCGCGGCGTACGGCTTCGGTCATCTCATCAGCGAGTTTTTCGTACAGTTTCAAGGACCTGGCTCGAACAAAAACATGGGTGGAACGCCAGTCTATGACAAATTTCCCACAACTGTACCCCTCTCCTTTCCGATTTTCTGTATGCTGCGCCGTTTTTGGAACACAGTAGGCTTTCATGCATCGGCATAAAAGCCTCGTCCAAGCCACATCCGGCGGCAGATCATGAAGAAACCCGAAGCTCGCATCGAACCGTATACCCACCCCGCCGCTGGCTGGGGCGCGCTCAAATACGTCGCCATCAACCTCCTCAAGGAAAAGGTGACGGGCGGCGACTACCGCATGCTGTTCAAACAGAACCAGCCGGACGGCTTCGACTGCCCGGGTTGCGCGTGGCCGGACCGCGAGCATGCGTCGACCTTTGAGTTCTGCGAAAACGGCGTCAAGGCGGTGGCGGCCGAAGCGACCAGCAAGCGCGTGACGCCCGCGTTCTTCGAGGAGCATACGGTTGAAGAACTGATGGCGCAGTCGGATTACGAACTCGAGCAACATGGCCGCCTGACCGACCCGCTTGTCTACGACGCCGTGCGCGACCGTTACGTACCGATCGGCTGGGACGAAGCCTTCGATCTCATTGCAGATCATCTGAAGCGCCTCGACGATCCGGATAGCGCCGCCTTCTACACATCGGGCCGCGCCAGCAACGAAGCCGCGTTCCTGTACCAGTTGTTCGTGCGCATGTACGGCACCAACAATTTCCCCGATTGCTCGAACATGTGCCACGAAGCGACCAGCCGCGGCTTGCCGCATACGGTCGGCATCGGCAAAGGCACGGTCACGCTCGACGACTTCGAACACGCCGATACGCTGCTGATCTTCGGCCAGAATCCGGCGACCAACCATCCACGTATGCTCGGCGAACTGCGTGAATGCGCGAAGCGCGGCGCAACCATTGTGTCGATCAATCCGCTGAAGGAACGTGGTCTGGAGCGCTTCGCGAGCCCGCAGCATCCGGTGGAAATGATCACGATGGGCAGCACGAAGATCAGCTCCGTGTTCATCCGGCCGAAGGTGGGCGGCGATTTCGCCTTGATCAAGGGCGTCGCCAAACGCGTGATCGAGCTCGATGACGAAGCGCTGGCGTCTGGTCTGGAACGCGTGCTCGACGCTGCGTTCATCGCCGAACACACGGTCGGCTTCCATACGTTCGCCGACGATTTGCGTGCCGAAAGCTGGGACACCATCGTCGCCGAATCGGGCGTGCCGTTTGAAGACGTGCTGAAGCTCGCCGACATCTACGTGAAGGGCCGCGCAGTGATTTCGACGTGGGGCATGGGCCTCACGCAGCACAAGAACTCCGTGCCGACGGTGCAGATCCTGTCGAACCTGATGATGATGCGCGGCAATATCGGCCGCCGCGGCGCGGGCTTGTGCCCGGTGCGCGGACACTCGAATGTGCAGGGCGACCGCACGGTCGGCATCGAAGAAAGACCGACTCAGGCGTTTCTCGATCGGCTCGGCGAAGTCTACGATTTTGAACCACCGCGTGAGCATGGTCTCGACGTCGTCAACACGATCCAGGCGATGCTCGACGGCAAGGTGAAGGTGTTCATCGGCCTCGGCGGCAACTTCTCGATCGCGACGCCGGACACGCCGCGCACGTGGGAAGCCATGCGCTCGTGCGAACTGACCGTGCACATCACGACCAAACTGAACCGCAGCCACCTCATACACGGCCGCGACGCGCTGATTCTGCCGACGCTCGGACGCACCGAAATCGATCTGCAAAATGGTGTGGCGCAAGGCGTGAGCGTCGAGGATTCGATGAGCATGGTGCACATCTCTTACGGCATGAACAAGCCGGCCTCGGAGAATCTGTTGTCGGAGATTGCAATCGTCGCGCGCATGGCGCACGCCACGCTCGGCAGCAACAAAGTTGATTGGCTCGCTCAGGCCGCTGACTACGCATTGATTCGCGAGGGCATCGCGCAGGTGATCGACGGCTTCCAGAACTACAACGAGCGCCTCAAGAACCCGGGCGGTTTTCACCTGGGTGTGGCGTCGCGCGAGCGGATCTGGAAAACGCCGAGCGGCAAGGCGCAATTCCTCGTGCACGCGATTGACGTCGACACGCCGATTCATCAGGCGCGCGCCGAGCATGGCGAGCGTCTGATGACCTTGATGACGACGCGTTCACACGACCAGTACAACACCACGATCTACGGCCTCGACGACCGTTATCGCGGCGTCTATGGGCAGCGGCGCGTGCTGTTCGCCAACAAGGACGATCTGGCGATGCTGGGTTTCGTTGCGGGCCAGCGCGTGGATATCAAGAGCGTGTGGGCCGATGGAATCGAGCGTCACGCGGCTGGCTTCCTGCTGGTGGAATACGACATTCCGCGTGGGTGTCTCGGCGCTTACTATCCGGAGACGAATCCGCTGGTGCCGCTCTCTTCGGTTGCCGACGGCGCGGGGACGCCGACTTCGAAGTCGATTCCGGTGCTGTTGACTGCGTCGGCGGTTGTTGAAGCGGTTGCTGCTTGATGCTCTTGACGCTCACATCTGGTTTTTAGTCAGCTCGCGGTGCGTGAGATACAAGCGCAGATCGAATTCAATCTGGTGGTAGCCCGGTTGCATGAACTCGCAGAGGCGGTAGAACGCCTTGTTGTGGTCGCTTTCTTTCAAGTGAGCGAGTTCGTGCACGACGATCATTTTCAGGAATTCCGGCGCCGCCTCCCTGAATAGCGAGGCGATGCGGATTTCTTTTTTTGCCTTCAGTTTGCCGCCCTGCACGCGCGAGATGCTTGTGTGCAGGCCGAGTGCGTGGCGCACAACGTCGAGCTTGCTGTCGTAAGTGACTTTGTCGATTTGCGCGCCGTTGCGAAGGTGTTCGCGCTTGAGCTCCGCGCAGTATTCGTACAGGGCCCGGTCTGTTTGCACCTGGTGCGTGTCGGGATACCGCTTCACGAGGTACGGGCCGAGTTGTTCGTCGGCTATCAGCTTTTTGACTTTTTCCTGCAGCCCGGCTGGGTAGCCTGTCAGGTATTTCAGGTGTTGCATGGCAATGGGGTTTGCTTGTGACGATGGCCTCGCGGCGACGGACTTTTGTTGAGCCGAATTCAACCGCGATTGCCTTCGCAATCCGTCCACAGGCGCAGCGGATCCCGGTGAAGCGGGTACTGCTTGTCGAGCCACGCCGACAGCCGTGTCCAATCAGGGTGGTTGGTCCCAGTCTTCGCGGACCATGTCGACGACCGCTCGAGAATCTGTCCGCTCTCACGATCACGGACAAGCAGACTGCCAAGACCGCTCGAACTGTTCTCCTGCGTTTCGACCCGATATCGTGGCAGGAGTCTCACTTCGGCATCTCCTGCCCAGCCGTACACGGCCCGGACCACCCCAGTTGCGTCCTTTAACTCCACTGCACCGCTGGGTGGCCGAGCGGCCGCCCAGCCTTCAGGAAATTCCGCGACGACCTCATTGCCGCTTTCCCTGACCCATTTCATACGCCAGGCTCGCTCCATCGCATCGCGCACGTGCGACACCGACTCGTACCCTGGCGGCAACTCGATCGCGGCAGGCAAGGTAACGAGGTTATCTTTCCAAAGCTTCGCCTCGCCACGATCGCGTCGATCGGTTGTTCTGGATACTTCTTCTCCGAACGGGTTATCAGGCCGGCTAGCGAGACGGGCGCCGCTTTGCTGCAGGTCGGGGAAAAGACCGTCTGCATCACGACGCGTTAGTTTTGGTTTTCCGTTTTTCATGGTGTTTCGCTAAAAAGGCGCTCTCAAGAACGACCAATTTACATTAAACATGGCGACGCTCTGCGCAACGGCGCAATTATCCGGGCCGTGGCGACCGCCAGTTCGATAGGTTCCGCCTCAGGGGCAAGCAGGAAGGCGCGCCGCCTTGCACGTCAATTTACGGTCTTTGCGAATGATTTTCGAGGACGCCGTGGCCCGTGCGCAACGACAGCATCGCTACGCCAAGGTCCGCCTGACCGGGTGTGCGCGGTCAAACGTGCGGCAAGTCGTCAATACATTTCTCGACATGCTCGCCAGGGACATCGGTGTCAATCCCGTCATGGCCATCGGCGTGAGCAACCGAGACGATTTTGGGCCCCAGAAACCGTATGCCGCCGAGCGTAAAAAGGGACCAAACAGCATTCCCCCGATGGATCGCGGCCACGACTTCGGCCACCTCGACTATCGACGTAGGGGACAACCAGTCACGCGTCGCCGGGTCGACGGGAGCCCAACGCACGTGGGTAATCCTGTCGTTCGTCGGATTGATGCGAATGGCGTCTATAGCAAACGTAGCCATATCTGCCTCCATCATTCTGTCAATGGGATCGCACCATTATGCGCTGCTTCTTTTTCTGATTCACCGGCCAATTTTCTTGCCGGGTCATCTGCGACGGCGACGTGCCTTGCCGCGCCGTGTCTTGAGCGCGATTGCCGCGGATTGTATTCGCAGCGTTGTCGTCAGTCAGACTGATCGTGAGGCGAGACACCGTCGTCGCTCTGGACAAGCTTCGGGCGCCCGGTTGCGTCTGGACCTGAATCCACCAGCGTGTTGCGGTAGTCACAGGCAGGACAGAGGAAAAAGAATCCTTGCTCATCCCGTTCCGGCTCGACGCGCTCAAAGTCGAACGACACATTGCAGTTTCGACAGGTCCACATAGCGGCCTCCCTCGGTATCTTCGAGGTATCCTCGTATGAAGGATACTAGCCGCTAGCCGACTCTCCGGCGCAAGAGAATCAGTGCTGTCCCGCGTTCAGGAGCATCCAGATCTGCCGCGTGGGGGCGCCTGCAAGAATGCGAGCAAACACGCCGCCGCACCGCACGCAGGTGTAGTGCTCTTCTGCTCGCGTATCCTTCACAGTGCCGACGCCGTTAGGCCTCAGGTCGTCGTGCGCAGCCGCGATAGCCGGCTGCCCGTAGAGATCAGCGCACCGTGCGCATGGTTGAATCCAGAGTTCCATTGTGAACAACTAGCGCAGTGATCAGCCGTTGCCGCCGACCGGGCCGCCTTCGACCATCATGTCGACGCGCCGCTTGCCTTCGACATACCCAGCCTCGCGGGCCTCTTCTTCACTGCCGAACGTGGCGACAAGTTCCTGGAAGCGAATGCTCTGCCCGGCGAGGTGGGCATCGGAACCGTGGCGGCAGATGTACGCCGAGTAGTGCCACAAGGTGGTTGGGGCCGGGGGACCGTATGCAAGGATCGGCAGGACCCAGACTTCGTATCCGTTATGTTCGATCTTGTCCCACATGGCTGTCTCCATCGTGATCGTCGAGGAATCGTAGCATGTAGTGGCTGATCGATAGGGATCGCGCTTCAAACATGAGCACTACCCGCTTCCCCGTAGCGACCATTGCGTTAGCAAGAACTGTTGCGCGCCCCAACATCACCCCCTCCCAGCAGATCCCCATAGCTGACGACAGCGTTGATCCAGTTCCTGAGTTCCTCGCGCTCCAGATCGAGCAAGCGTTCCGGCAATCCCGAGTCATTGGCGGCGCCCAGCATATTGTGAAGCGCGAGGAACGCCAGAGTTTGCGAATACATCACATGGGCAAGACGTAAGCGCATTTCCGGGTGCGCCTGCCCGGCCGCATGGGTATCTTCAATCGCATACGCCAGCTTCTCGCTGATATAGGCCAGCGGGACACCGTTACGGGTTTCCCGAGTTGTATACGCTGCGCCGTTGGATGACAGTGGTAAATTCATAGGTAGCTGGATGTTGTTGATTTGATTCTGGAGCGCCACAGTGGTCACGGGTGTTCAGCACACTCGCTCAATTACGACGCGCTCTAGGCGGTGCGCCCCCGCGTCACCCGTTGAGCGAGACCTTTTTCTGCTGCCAACGGCGAGACTCTTGATAAGCACTCGACGTAAACCGCCTCGGTACTGGCCGCGAAAGTCTGCAATGAAAACTCCGCCTCGCTCTTGGCACGTGCAGCGGCGCCGGCCCGCTCGACCTCGGACGGATTGCACAGCAGAAGCATGAGAAGCTGCGCGATGTAGCCGTGTCCACCTGGCGGGACCAGCCAGCCATCCTCGCCAGGGGTCACATTCTCCGGCAAGCCACCGGTATCGGAGACAATCACCGGCTTGCCCATCGCCATCATTTCCCGGCACGCGAATGACAGCGTTTCCCGCTGGGAAAGCACAAAACCCACATTCAGAAGCGCTACTGCAGGCCGAACGTCCCGAAGCATTCCGGTGTAGATCACCTGCCTCGTCATCCCCAGTGCGGCCACTCTTGAGCGCTGTGTTGCATCGGGTAAGTGACCCGCGAGAACAATGCGGACGCGCTTGCGCAATGCATCGGGCAACATGGCAACCGCCGTCACCATGTCTAGCCAGGCTTTGTTGTCATCCATGCCTGCAGTGCTCCCGACCACCAGCGCATCCTCTGGAATCCCAGGCAAAAATCGGCTCCGAATCCTGCTAACGGTAGCAGCACTCACAGGTGCGAACCGGCCGAGATCGTTACCGTGCCGTACAACCCAATTAACCTTGCGTCCATAGACAGTTTGCGCCAGCCGGCGGCGTGTGTACGCTGAAACACAAATGACCGAATCGGTCCCCAACGTGCCTTTGAGCCATGTGGTCACGCTCCTCGCAGGCAGATCATTGTGTTTCGTATAAACGATACAGGGGCTGCTTTTCCCCAATCCCGTCGTAGCTAGCATCGCGATCCGATGATCCGCGGAGCCATTGACATGCAGGATATCGAACCCGTTCAGTTCGATCAGACGGCGCAGCGCCAACCCGGTTCCGACCATCGATGTCAGGGTATTGCGAAAACCCATCGCCACCACTTCGACACCGGGAATCTGCCTCGCGTACAGATAGAGCCGGCTTGACCGGGGTGCCGCGATCGTCACGCGATGGCGCCCGCCTAGTGCTGCAGCCAGGTTGAGAATATAGGTTGTATGACCGCCGCCATCACCCGTGTGGAAGTTGGTGTAGAGAAGCTTCATAACAGCAGGTCGCCTCAAAATTTCCGATTTGCTCGAGCCAGTAGTACGCGGGTTTCCAGACTACAAGTGCTGATAACGCGGTACCTACACGGCGATTCCGTTCACTACATTAGGACCGTTATCAGGGCTGCAGCCACGCGCCCGACATGACGATCATCGACAGTAGCTTGAGCGTATTGCCGTAGTAGTCGTTGTTCTCCAGGCTCTGGCCGCGCAGGTTTTCCCAGATCGCGTTCAGCCATTCCTGGTTGTCCGGGTTAATCATCGCCGACACGCCTAACGCGGAAACAAAAGCCAGGCTGTTCCTGCCCTCAGCCGCAACGGGCACGCCATTCAGATGGTAGGTACTGGCGAACGACGCGGGGTCTCCACCCGTGGCGGATCGCGCCCAACTGTTGAACGTGCCGAGTACATTAAACGCACGCGGCTCGCCGTAGAGTAGGTAATCCATCCCGACCCGCCACGGATAGCGAGCCGCGTTCCACGAATACTCGCCGTCTCTCGGGTCCCCGACCAAACGTGGTTTCGCGGGCCTGGGCTCCCCATCCAGGTGGAAGATAAAGTCCGGCATCAACGCAGTATTCGGGCTGTGGTGCTGCTGGATATCGCTAACGATCACATAGGTTCGGTCACGGACCGCCAGCCATCGTGCATCGCCGCTGTCGGTGAAGAAAGCCTTCAGGTGCGACTGCATGAAATCGGATGACCGTGTCGTGTATTCGATCTCCGGGTCGCCATCTGTTCCGGCCCAATCACCGATCATCAGGTGTTTGCCTGCGGGGTGCACTTCATACTGCAGAATGGCTTGCATCACTTCCCGCGCTTCCTGGCGATAGTTGATCGCGCCGTCGCTGCCCCATTGGCGGTCGGCCAGCAACAATGCATACGCAATGTCCAGATCGCCGTCGGTCGCACTGACTTTCCCGCGGAACGTGCCGCCCGAGTTGGCGCGACCTTCTACCTGATTCCAGGCCATCAGATGCGGGCTCGACACCGCGGGGTGGTCGCGGAAGTACCGGACCATACCGTCGAAGATGTCGCGAGCGTCATTGTCATGTGCCGCCATCATGACGGTGATCAACATGCCATAACCGTGGGCTTCCGATACGGTGATTGTCTTCGGCGCCGTATCACCGCCAACAGGTCGGTGGTCCGCATTGACCTTGACGAAATAACGCCCGTCTCCACATTCCTGCACCACATACCTGGTTCTCCATTCTCTATAGAATGCCCGCACCTGGCTGTCACGTTCAGCCGCTGAAATGTGGTTGGGCAGAATCGTGCCCCCGACATAGGGTTTTGCCGTCAAGACTTTCTGCACCCTGCGCTTTGCCGCTTCGGGTCTGGCAGTCGCATCATCGCCGCCACCGCAGGCGCCGAGGCACGCTGTTACGCAAAGAATCATGAACTTTGATTTGATGTCCCGCATGAGCTTCCCAGTCGGTTCGTTGCAGACAAGTTGTGATCGAGCGCAGCATCAACATCGCAGTCAGCGCACAACGTCTGAAACGAGCATAAGTGACAGGCATACGCGGTGTTGTCACCGCGCGTAACAGGGCAACCGCCGCGGGGTCATGCGGGCAACGGCAGGGTCACACGGAAGCACGCACCGCCCAAAGCGCTGGTTGAAATGCCGATGCTGCCGCCCTGCAAATACACCGCGCGCCGTACCAGCGCGAGTCCGAGTCCGAATCCCGAGCTCTCCTCACCACCGGGCGCGAGCCTGACAAAAGGTTCGAACACGCGTTCGCGGTCTTCCGCGGCAATGCCGGGGCCATCGTCCTCGACCTCCAGGATCATCTGCCGCGTCTCGTCGAGGCGGGCACCCACAATGACGTGGGAGCGACCATGCGCGAGCGCGTTCTCAAGGAGATTGCGGGCAATCAGATGCAGCAGGTCTCTGTCGCCAGTGAACTGGAGATGTTCCGGTTGTGCGTTGACGTTGATCACAAAACCTTTGTCGTCGACATCCATGCGCTCTTCACGCAGCCATGTCAGAACCGCGATAGGTTCGCGGGCAACGCGCGCTGGTGCATCGGTCAGTCTGGCGAAACGCAGACTCGCGCGTACAAGCGATTCGAGTCGGTCGACATCCAGTTGCAGTCGTTCCTGGAGACGGTTCCGGGTCGCGACGTCCTCGCTCCTGCCGAGCAGCATCATGGCAAAGCGCATCCGTGCAAGAGGGGTACGCAACTCGTGCGAGACCGCTTGCGACACCTCCTTGTGACGCTCGTTCATGGCGGACAGGTCTTCGACGTGCCTGCGCATGGCGAGCACCAGCGGCATCCATTCCCTGTCGACGGCAGGCAACATGATGGCCGGCGAGCGCGCCATGTCAGAAAGGCAGGCAGTGATCTCCTGCAAGTCGCGGCACCATCGTTGCTTGCGCCGCCAGGCGACGACTGAAAAGCCCAGGATGGGAGCACTTGCGGTTACGGCGGTCAAAAGAAAAACCGGAGAACCCAGTACATCCGTCAGCGCAGCGCTGCCCCACATCGGCCCGAACTGAATCAACGTGTCGTCGTCGAGTGAGAAGTAGGCGATCTCCTCATCACTGTTCTGTGCGGCCTGCAGATGCAGGAGCATGGTGCGCGCTTGCGGCGGCAGCTCGACGCTGTCGGCTGCAACTAGCTCGATCGGATACTGGAAGTGCTGGCGTAGCAGTATCAACCGCTGCTCGCGCTGCGCCGTCGACAGCGGTCGAAGTTGCTCCGCAAGCAGGTAGCCGGGTCCGGTCATCAACTGGCGGAAACTGTACTCGCTGATGCCGACCGCAGCGGAAGCCGACAGCCACAACAGGCCAAGGATCGAGCCAGTCCATCCGACGCCGATCACAATGATCGACCAACGTCTCAGTGAAAGCCGCATGAACTACTCCTCGCCCGATAGCTCGGCAAACAGGTAGCCCTGCGTAGTGATGGTGCGGATCGTCACCGGGCAATGCAGGTTCGCCAACTTTTTCCGCAGCCGGGACACACGCATATCGATCGAACGATTGAGGCCGTCGTACTCCACGCCGCGGAGGTTCTGAAGCAATTGCTCCCGGTTGAGCGGCGTGCCGGCATGGCGAGCGAAAATCGACAGGAGGTCGAACTCCGCCACCGAAAACGCGACAGCTTTATCGTCCAGCCAGGCCCTTCGAGCATGGAGGTCTAGCCGGAAATGCCCGAACGTGTGGTCGAACACCCGGCCAGGTTTGGGACGGCGAATGTCCCTTCGCAACAGGGCGCGAATACGGGCCACGAGCAAGAGAGGATCGATCGGTTTGACGACAAAGTCGTCGGCGCCGACATGGAAGCCCATCAACTGTTCTACGTCCTCGTCCAGTGCCGTCATCATGAGAATCCGCCCTGAATAGGAGGACCGAATCTCGCGGCACAGGGAGAATCCATCCATGCCCGGCAACATGACGTCCATAACGAGTAGATCCGGGCGTACCGCATCGATCATCTTCACAGCCACGTCGCCGCGGTGAGCAATCGCAACCTCGAAATTTTCGGAGCGCAAGAACTCAGCCGTCAGTGCAGCGAGTGGAAGGTCGTCTTCGATCAACAGGAGCGTGTCTGGCATGGCGGCGCAGCGTCCATCGTGTAGAGAATTCTCATAGACGCACGCCCTTTCTGAATTCTCTAAGTCGTTTGAACCAGTAGTAAGCGGCTCCCCACTGCGGATGCTGATAGCGGCGTACTTTCCGCGCCAGCCACTCCGCGCTCTTGCCGTTGTCCGCCATACGATGAATCTCGTATGGATCGCTACCCGGGTGATTGCGGCGAGTGTTCCTCGTTGTGTATAGATATTCGAACCCAGCGACCCGAGCAGCCGCGATATAGTCGTCGTCGTAATAGCCTTCTGGCCAGCACAGATGCGTCGATACCATACCCAGGCGATCGGCCAGAATACATTTAGATATTTCGATATCCTGTGCGATGCGATGCCGCTTGCTGACCGAATCACTGCACAATATGTCCCAGCGGCGATGACTGTGCGTGTGGCTGTGGAACTCGAAAGTTCCGGCCTTACGCATGAGTTCGATCTCGCTCCAACGCACCGTGACATCGTCCGATCGGCCAGCCTGGACGCGTTGCTCGCACTCCGCGTGCGACATGCTCCTGGCCGCGCGAGCTGTGATGACGGGTCGAACTGGACCGTCATGAATGCGACCAGTCACGAGAAACATAACGGCATTGAAACCGTAGCGCTCGAGACATGGATGCGCGTGAATATAGTTGTCCAGGTATCCGTCGTCGAATGTCAGAAGAATCGATTTATCAGGCATGGGCGCACCGCGCAGGAAGCGCGCGAATTCGTCCGCGGTGAGCGTGACATATCCGTTGCGTGCCAGCCAGTTCATCTGCGATTCGAAACACTCGGGTGAGATATTCAGCGAGCCATTCGACTCTGAAACATGGTGGTACATGAGTACCGGCAGCGAGAGAGCGAACGATTCCATCGATGATTTCATCTACTATGAAATTCCAGATTTTCAGAGCGATTACCCGGCGGAAATCCAGACCTCTCTGTTGATGAGATCGGGCAAATCGACTATTGACGTCGACTGTGTATTACCGTTTTTTACAAGAACGGGCGAATGTTAGACGGAAGTATTTCTTCCGTCCACGAGCCGTTTGTCTGGATTTGTGTACTTTTGTCGCGAGCTATGCGCTTGATGCGGCATGGACGAAAAGTCGTCCGGATTGGACGCGGGGTGCGTTACGACGCTTGGTCGTAACCACCCGCATGAGGTACGTATTGCTACGGCGTTGCATGGTCCGAACGCCGCTAATTTACCGACACTTGCAGTCAGACTTCACTCATAGAGAGCCAAATATTCATGCAGCGACTGAAGGACAGCGGCGCCCTCTCCAACAGCAGCTGCGACCCTCTTCACCGAACCACTGCGAACGTC
This sequence comes from Paraburkholderia nemoris, assembly GCF_905221015.1. Lineage (NCBI taxonomy): Bacteria > Pseudomonadati > Pseudomonadota > Betaproteobacteria > Burkholderiales > Burkholderiaceae > Paraburkholderia > Paraburkholderia nemoris. Next base: position 191,967 of record NZ_CAJNBO010000015.1, read on the forward strand.
GCCAACTGCAAAGATGCCTTGCCGGCTCGTCTCCAGAAATCGAGGTGGACGGTCTGGCGGACACGCCTTAAGCGCATCGGTGCCCGTGAGCACGAAGCCGTTCTTGTCCAGCGCAACACAATCGCCGAGCCAGCCGGTACTGGGCTGCGCACCGAGAAACAGGAAGACGTGCCGGATCGGCTTGTGTTCGACCTGCCCTTGCCGGTCCCATTTAACCGATTCAAGCCGCTCCTCCCCGTACAACTCCACAACTTGGGTCCGTTGATGAACGGTAATGTTGGACGCCGCATCGATCCGTCGGATCAGATAATTCGACATGCTCGTAGCGAGTCCGTCACCGCGAATCACGATGTGGACATGCCGCGCAAATCCCGCGAGGAAAACCGCTGCCTGACCGGCTGAATTTCCGCCACCAACGATGATCAACTCATCGTTGGCACAAAACGCGGCTTCCATGAAAGTCGCGCTGTAGTAAACGCCGCGTCCCTCGAAATTCTCAAGGCGATCCAGCGGCGGTTTCCGATAACGCGCGCCAGTCGCGACGACGACGGCGCGAGCATAGACGTGCTCGTCGTAATTGAGCCGAATGTGAAAAGGCGGTGCGTCCTGGCAATCGATGCCGAGCGCTTCAATGGGTACGCCGACCTCGGCACCGAATTTGCGGCATTGCGACAGGCCGCGACCGGCAAGCGCTTGACCCGAGATGCCGGTTGGGAATCCGAAGTAATTTTCTATCTTTGAACTGGTGCCCGCCTGGCCACCCGGTGCCTTGGTGTCGAGAACCGCGACCTTCAAGCCTTCGGAGGCCGCGTATACCGCAGCCGCAAGACCAGCCGGCCCGGCGCCGACCACGACCACATCGAACCGCTCGCCATTCAGTTTGTCGGGACTGAGACCAACTGCATCGGCCACGGCGCGGTGGGTCGGGCTCTTCAGAACGTGACCTTGTAGCGTGATGACCACCGGTATATCCGCTTCCGTCGCGCCATTGCGTTCGAGAAGCGCCAGCGCTTCCTGATGCTCGACGATATCGAAGTAGGCAGATGGCTGACCGTTGCGGCTCAGAAAGTGCCGAAGACGGAACGTGGCCGCAGACGCCGCACTGCCAATGACCACAATTCCCCCGCTCTGGTCGCGGATAAAAGCGACCCGACGCAGGATGAACGCACGCATGATCGTTTCGCTTAATTCGGCTTCCGCGATGACGAGCGCGCGCAGCGATTCCTCGTCGATCACGATGACTTCGCAATCACTGGTGGCGCGCGCCGATGCCACCGCGGCGCGGCCGGCAAGTGTTCCGACCTCACCGGTGAAGCAGCCTGGACCGTGCACGCCCAGCACATGGAGACCGTCTCCTGAGCCTCTGGTCGCCTCGATCGTTCCCGAGACGATGGCGAACATGGGGATGTGCCGATCGCCTTCGGAGAACAGCACATCACCCGTGTTCAGCCTGCGTCGCTCACCGTACCTCTCCAATAGTGCAAACTGTCTTTCATTCAGCGTTGGAAAAATCTGGTGGTGGCGGCTGCCGCCTGACACCAATTCTTCATATTCGCCCGACGATTTATCGCTCATGGTTGCGTTTCCTCAGCTTTAGCGACGCGACCGGGGTTTACGCGGACGGTCTCCCCGCTCTGGTTCAGAAGGGATCACGTACGGCGCGAGTTCCACCAGGATCTCGTCGAGCCGGATACGCAGCTCCTTTGGCACTTGCGCCATCATCTCGGCATAGGCCTCAGTTGTTACCTGGCGCATGGCCTCTATCTTTTTCAGGCCATCAGGTGTCAATTCAACACACTTCTGCCTGCGATCCTCGGCCGCCTCCCGACGATCCACCACGCCCTCCCGGTACAACCCGTCGACCATACGGCTGGCCGCAGCATGACTCAGGCCAGTCGCCTCGGCCAGTTCAGCAATGGTCTGCGAATCGTGATGATGGAGGTGAAACAGGGAGATGACGCGCGCGAAGGTCACGTCGCCGCTTAACATCGTCGACGCGTGGTGAAATACCCGCGAGGCAACCAATCCATACAGGAGTTCGAGTTTGCGCCCGATGCCGGTTGCACTACCTTTCATGCGCCTGTCCATTTCCGATGAATATTTGCATTGCGATACCCTGTGTTGACAGATTTCTCGCCGCGGCCTGCCGCGTGAAGGCAGCGGGAAGGCGTGCATGCTGGCACGCCTTCGACGTGTGGCGCGATTCTTCAGGTTGGATTTTCGCAGATATTCGCAGAAAGGACGTCAGTTGCATGCACGCACACATCTAGTGCAGTCTGACTGTTCTTGCAGGTAGGCATTTTGTCCGCCATGAGTTGAGTAGAACTGGTGCCGCGGGCTCGACACCAGCTTCAACTCCAGGCGCTACACGGTCAGTCGTTGCGCAGCTTCCACTTCCCGTCGACGATAATCGCCGCCGATGCCGCGACCGAAAAGAATAACGTGGTCGCGAGCAGGCTCAGCATTGATGTAGCACGTTTCATAAGATTGCCCCGTTTTATTGGCGGGTATTCACGCGTGTCTAGCTTGCGGCACAGGTGTAGCTGGCCGCGGCGCTCACGCTGCCGGAGCCCGAATAGTGCGGCACGGTCGGGTACGGACAGTCAGGCAGGGACGACGTCGCATTACCGTTGGAATCGAATTTCGTCAGTACCAATTGCTCCGGGGCGGTACCCTGTTCGACCCACGCGATCATCGCGCCGAGATAGTCTGTCTGATCAGGACCGTTGCCACCGAGTACGTGGCCCACTCCTGGTTCGAGGTAGAAGCGTGCATTACCTCCAGCGGACCCGGCAAGCTGTACGACGGTTTGCCAGTTGCGCAGATGGTCGCGTGGTGAAATCAACGGATCCGCTGCTCCGTTGAACGAAATCAGCTTTTTGCCTGCCATCAGATATTGCGCGATGGCCTGCAGACTGTGATCCGCTCCCACGTTTTGCAGCCCAGCGGCAATGGCCGGATACGAGGTGTCGACGTTGAAGTTCGCTTGCAGACTGCCTGATGCCGTTGCCGGCAGCAGCCAATTCGCATTGCCCGTGGCAATCGCCGCGAAGCCGCCACCCAGCCCGCCATACGAGCCGACTCCGAACATGGAGCCGAAGTCCGCCCAGTTGTACCCGGAAAACAGTAACTGGCCCCCGCTAGTCGACAATGGCGCGACGATCCGCTGCACGGTTTGCAACTGCGCCGCCGAAAGACAGGTTGCTGCGGGCGCACCGGACGCACCACACTGCAAGGTCGATGGATCAAAGGTACAGGCAGCAGGATTCAGAATCACGCCGTTGGCATTCCCACATTGCGCGACCGCCGCGGAATACGCTGCTGTCCACTGAGCACTTGAGGGCATCGCAGCGGAACCGGCAAGCGTTGCAATATTGAGCATCGCCGTTACCTGAGTTCCCATGTTCATGCTCTCGTCGCCGGCGATGATGCCGTCGTAGTCCCCGGGCTGATTCTGGGCGGCAAGATAGGCCTCGCGGCCACCGTTCGACGCACCGCTGAAGTACGTATATTTCGGCGCGGAACCGTAAAAGGCGGTAATTACTGCCTTGGCGAAATGAACCGTGATACCCGTCGATGCATACGCGTAGTCCTTCTCCGCCGTTGCATTCGTCAGCAGATCCGCCGGATTACCGGTACGGTTTCCGCCATTCGAAGCGGTATAGGCAATCCCCCGAGCCAATGGCTTGATGAGCGGGAACTGTGCGGTGGTGGTTTCGACGGTTGGGATGCTTCCGTCGAAACCACCACCACCTTGCTGCAGCAGCCGCTTCGACCAGTTGTCGGGAAGATCGACCTCGATGTCGAGCGTGGTACTGGCGGCTCCCGTTGCGCTCACCTTGCAATAACCCGGATTGCCACCAGCGGCCGCGATGCGTGAAGTTGCCGTCACCGTAATGCCATTGAACTGCTGGCCGTTTATCTTCGTGCACAGCGCCGCATAATCGACTGGCGCCGGCGACGCGACATTGTCCGAACTACCACACCCCGAAAGTGCGAGGACGCACCCTCCCACCGCCAATGCGACAGCGAGTCGCCTGGCATTGCATTCAATCCAGCTCTTCACGTTGGTATCTCCAGATATAGGTTTCGTATTTATTGCCGTCGCGGCCGGAGAGTCGGGTTCTTCGCTTTCGTCGGCACGAGCAGGATCGCTGCCCGGCAACGGGAAGTAGATGGGTAATCTGAGGGAACACGTCCGCCTGATTGACCGCCTCGGATATTAATAAACCGTCCGGTCGTTCAATCAATGTGTGTAACGGTAGGATCGTTTTGACGCGACGCCAAGCGGGGTTAACCCGCTTGGCTGGCGAGATATGCGATTACCCGGTGGATAGAGCGTGGGAAGGGAACCAGGCTTAGCTGAATAATGCTCATGCACACGTACCTACTACATGCATAATATGCGTCTATGCATCTAATTGGCGAAACATCTGCGGCGTCGACGGGAATCTTTCAAGCGCAGACGTCTCGCCATAATTTGTCTCTAATCTTTTTTGCTGCCTGAGACGGCGACCTGTTCGCTCGCGTGCGGTGCGCACAATACTCACACTGGGTGGTCCGTGTTATCGATATCGACAGCAACGACCCAATCGCCCTTCTCCATCTTCCATATGACCACGTATTTTCCACGGATCTCGATTGGCTCACCCTCCCGCGTCAAGCTGACGACGTAGTTGCCGACGTCGTAGGCGATATCAAGGCTCGCGGATACGGTCAGCGATGGGGTGTAGAGCGCCTTGAAATCAGGGCGCGCGAAATACGTACGCCATACGGCGATAACCGCGTCCTTGCCAACATGCCGCGGCTGTCCCGGTTGCATATATACGGCATCACTCGCGTAGATTGACGCTATCGCGTCGATGTTCTTCTCCGCTATTGCGGTCATCCATACGTCATATCGAGAAAGGAGATGGTCCCGAATGTCCTGTTCTGTCATGGCTTCACTCCTTCATGGTGGTCAGTGAACGGATCGGCAGCAAGGACCGTGGGCGCCCTCCTGCTATGCGGTCAATTGAGCGAGCCGCGTTGCTGCTGATCCTTCTCCTGCGATTCGAACAGGGCCTTGAAATTGCCTTCGCCGAATCCGTCTTCTCCACGGCGTTCAATTATTTCGAAGAAGACCGGCCCAATCTGGCGCTTCGTGAAACGCTGAAGCAAAATCTTCTGTGGCCCCTTGCCGTCGACCAGGATGCCGCGTTCAGCCAGGTGTTCGATGTCAAGGCCGTGCCCCGGAAGACGCCCATCGATTCCGTCGTAATAGTTCCGCGATGGCGCCGCCATGAACTCGATGCCGGCAGCACTGAGCTTTTGAATCGTGTCTTCGATGTCGGAGGTCAGCAGCGCGATGTGTTGAATCCCTTCGCCACCGTAGTCGCGGATGAATTCATCGTTCTGGTTCAGCACGCCGGGTTGGTCATGGGCGGCAGCGGCCACCGGAATCGACACGCGACCGCACGGGCTCACCATTGAGCGCGCACGCATTCCGGACATGTGGCCTTTGACTTCGAGATACTGTTTCTCCGCAAAACCAAACGTGTCGCGGTAGAAGTTGGCCCACAGATCAAGATTCTTGGGGTGCACAATATTCGACGTATGGTCGACGGCCAGGATATTGGCGTCACCTTCCCGTGTGTTTCGGGCTTCGACCGGAAGCGAGAAGATTTCTCGGAAGTCGCGGTCAACGAAGTACACCAGACTATCTCCGATACCGAGAATCGTCGGCGTGTCGAGGACAAACTCGCCTTCCTGTTCCGCGGAGGCGCTAACAGCACCACCGGACAACGCCTGCTCGTGTGCTGCCTTCGCGTCGTTGACGCGAATCCCAATCGCACGCACCGACGCGCCATGCCGAGATTCGAACGCATTCGGATTCCCGTTGACGATGAATGCAGCCGCGCCTTGCGTCATCAGGAGCATGTCGCTCTTCGACTTGCCGCGAAGGCGAAAGCCAAGGTGCTCGAATAGCTCGACGAGCTCCATGGGCCGGGATGAGACGAATTCGACGAACGCAAATCCGTCAGTTTTCACTCGAGTGGTCATGATACTAAGTAGCATTCCAAAATATATGCCGTGAATTGAGCCGGAGGGAGCGGACTCTCATTCGACATTTAGGCCGCAGCCGGCGAAAGTGGACCTTACTTGCGGGTCGCAGCGACGACCTTGATCTCGACGATAAGCTCGGGGCGAGCCAGCGCGGCGATACCGAGAATGGTCCACGCCGGGAAGTCCGAGCGAATGTATTGCTCCTTTACTTCGCGGAAAGTGGCGAGTTGCGAACCGACATCGACGTGATAGGAAACGAGCTCGACGACATCCGTGAAATCGAGGTCCATATGCTTGAGCACGGCTTCGATACGCTTGAATGCAACGTCGATCTGTTCCTTCGGATCTTCGGGAATCGACCCGTCGGCACGCAGGCCGATTTGCCCAGCGATGAACACCAGCCCGTTAGCCATCACCGCCGGCGAGTATTGGAACAGGTCGAAAATGCGATTGCTTCCGAAGGTTGCATCATCTTCAGGAAGACGCAGGCGCTCGATTTTGCTCATGACAGTCCTTCAATCAACTGGTGTAGTACGGGGAAATTGATTCCTACGTGACCACTTTAAGTGACCAGCTGACCTACCGTCTGTATAGCGAGATACCAAATCAACCGAGAAGTTTGGACGCGTCGAGCACCCAGATACGACGCTGCCGGAGTTCAATCGCGCCGAGCGTCGTCAACCGCTTCAATGCGCGGGTGACGGTGACTCGCGTTGCCCCCGTCATGGCGGCGATTTGCTCATGAGTCAGAGGGATGGATATCAGCGTGCCGTCCTCGCGCTTCTCGCCGTACAGTTCAGCCATCCGCCCCAGTAGCTCGCCGATTCGCATCTCCGGCTTTGGAAGCGCGAGGTATTGGATGCGGGACGCCAGAATCCGCTGTTTGAGCGCAACGATGCGCATCAGTGAAATGGCGAGTTCCGGACAGGACGGAATTGTCCCGGTGATGACCCTGATGTCAAACTCGATCAGCTCTGAGTCTTCGGCTGCGATGGCTGTGGCAATGCGCGGGAAGCCATCCATAGCGGGGCTTTCGCCAAACATCGACCACGGCCCCATCATTTCAAGCATGAACTCGGTACCGTCGCTCTGAAAAATCGAAACCTGGATACGACCGGAAAGCAGAAAGTAAAAGGTGAAACCGAGTTCGCCTTGACGATAAATCATCTTGCCCTTCTCGACCTTGATCTTCCGGCCGAGATGGGCTGCACGAATCCACACGCCCGCCGTGGCGTCATCCATATGCCATGTCTCGGTGGTCGCCGCGGCGCTCTTGCTCAAACGTGTCTCCTTTCATGTAGACGTGCCGACGCGCGTATTGTGGCACGAACATAAGAGCTGTTCGATTGCGCGCTAAGCAGCGCCGACGTGATGTTCCTCTTCACTCTGGGCAACATACCCGTCCGGGCGTATCAGTATCGCTTTCAACCCTGAGAACATTGAAGCATGCTCGACGTCCTTCACCTCCTCGAAAATGACCGAGTTTGCCGGAAGCCATTCTGGTACCGCTGCTCGCGCGTCAACGCCGAATGCGAGATGAGCCCATTTTCCCGCGCGAGAAGCGAATACAAATTCGTCCGGTCTGCATTCTTTAACTGAAGACACGGCCCGGATATCAGACGGTGGCTGCGCTGCGGCATTGCCGGCTACTGCAGCCACGCATAAATCGATTTCTGCTGACATCAGGATGCGTCGGAAAAGAGAAACGGATAAGCGGAGCATCAAGTTTGAAACCTGCACGGCAGTTTGCGCTGCATGGAAGAAGGACGTAGATCATAAACGCGTCACGCGCCCTGCTTCAGGCTGATCTCGCATGACACCATGCCGAATCCGCAAATGCACCCGGTGCCGCTACTCGCGCAACTGGCTGCCAGTTCTGCTGTATTTTCAGCTCGACGGCGCGGGGGGTTATATTTCCCGCTGCCGCAGTTGCCAGTTTTGTCCTTCTGCTGCCCGGCCTGCTCGTCTTCCTTCTGGCCTCACGCGCACTGCGAAGCGAGTTGACTTCCGGCAGCACGCTGTAATCCAGTAGAAACCCTCATCGCTGCACGCCGTGCGGCTTTCCGATCGACGACGATAGATACAAGGAGAATGACTTGAAAAAGCAACCACCCTCTTCCCCCTCCGTCCCTTCGAATCCGCCCTCCGATACTCAGGAGAAACTGGACAAGCCAAACACCAGCCGCCGCACATTTCTCACCGGACTTGCCGCCGTCGCAGCGGGTGGCGGGCTGGGCGGGTGTGTCGCGCCGGACCGCTCCGCCAGCGGCCAAACCGACAACGTGCCGAATCCGGACCTTGATCAAGCGCTGCGCGACAATGTCAAAACCGTTGTCGTGATCTTCTCCGAGAACCGCAGCTTCAACAATCTGTTCGGTAATTTTCCGGGCGTCGAAAGACCGCTGTCATCGCTCAAGCCCGCGGACTATCTGCAACTCGACCGCGACGGCAAGACCGTACTCAAACAGTTGCCCGTCGTACCGGGCGGCTGGCTGCTGAAGGACCAGGTCGCGGATGGCGTCACGTACAAAGCCGGACTGCAATACCAGACCAATCTACCGAATGCACCGTTCCCGTTGCGCGGCCCCGGCGGCGAGAATTTGCCGCTGTCGCTCGTCACACACGATCTGTGGCATGTGTTCTATCAGAACCAGATGCAGATCAACGGCGGCAAGAACAACATGTTCGTCGCGTGGGCCGACTCCGCCGGTTTCACGATGGGTCACTATGCGAACACCAGCTACGACTTGCGGCTATGGGATCTCGCGGCCGAATACGTGCTGTGCGACAACTTCTTCCAAGGCGCTTTCGGCGGCTCATTCCTGAACCATCAGTATCTGATCTCGGCCACCCCGCCGTGCTATCCCGACCCGGTCAACAGCATCGCGAAGTTCCAGATTGCCGAAACGGTCAGCGGCAAGCCGGACGATCCCAATCTGAAGCCGCTGGACGCGTCTCCGCCCAGCGCGAAAGATGGCATCCCAAAGTTCGGGCCGAGCGCGCTGACGCCGCCCGAAACGCTGGCCGACGGCACTGTGCGCAGCTACGCGGTCAACACGATGATGCCGCCGTACGCGCCAACGCCGATGACGCTGGACGCGAGCGGCACGGTGGTCGACTTCAAGCTCGATGCGAATGCGATGGCGGTGCCGCCGCAGACGCACGAGCACATCGGCGACAAGCTCGACAAGCGCGACATCGATTGGGCCTGGTACGCGGGCGCGTTCCGCGAAACGCTGGAGAAGCACGGTGCAAATCTGACGAACGGCACGCCGGTGATTCCGAATTTTCAGTACCACCACCAGCCGTTCAACTACTTTAAAAACCTCGCGCCCGGCACCGCCGCGCGTGCGAAGCGCCTGCGCGACGGCGGACTCGGCGACGACGAAAGCACGAACCGTTTTCTCGCCGACGCGCGAGCAGGCAAGCTGCCGCCGGTCACGTTCTACAAGCCGCAGGGCAATCTGAACATGCATGCCGGTTACGCCGACGTTGCATCTGGCGACCGGCACATCACACATGCGGTGAAGGCATTGCGCAGCAGCCCACAGTGGGAAAACATGGTCGTGATCGTCACGGTCGACGAGAACGGCGGCTGGTGGGATCACGTGGCGCCGCCCAAAGGCGATCGCTGGGGGCCGGGCACGCGCGTGCCGGCGCTGGTGATCTCGCCGTTCGCGAAGAAAGGCTATGTCGATCACACTGTCTATGACACTGCGTCGATCCTGCGCTTCGTTACCCGCGTGTTCCGGCTCGAAGCGCTCGACGGCATCAAGCAACGCGACAACGAAATGCGCGCGCGCGGCCAGGCTCCGATGGGCGATCTCACGCGTACTCTGACGTTCAAGACTTGAATCCAGATCGAATTCACAGAAATGCACGTGGCCCGTCACAGCGGAAGATGATGTTTCGTTCCCACGGCGGGCCTGTAAGGCTTTGCTGAAAATAACGTCAGGAAATCCCGGGCCACACTCGTTCCGGCGCCGATGCCCTCGCTTTACTGCGTGGTTGCCCGTTGGATCGAGGATGCGACGCCCGCATGACCCGCATGCTTGATCCATTCGCAGGTCGGTCATGGAATATTTGTCCCGTAGAATGTCTCCGAACAATTTGTCCTCGGAGAGACCCTTGCAGACTGCCTTCAACAACGTTGTGCCCGACAACGAGACGCTTCTGGCGATCGTGCGGGCACAGACGGAGATTGCCAAGCTCGGACTGGATCTTGGCGGTGTCATGAGTTTTGTCACCGAACGTGTCCAGCAACTGACACAGGCCGATGGCGCGGTGGTCGAGCTTGCTGAAGGCGATGAAATGGTCTACCGAGCGAGTTCGGGCATTGCCTCCTCGCTGCTGGGTTTGCGGCTCAAGCGTACTGGCAGCCTGTCCGGTCTATGCGTGGAAACCGGCGACATCTTGCGATGTGAGGACTCGGAAACCGATCCGCGCGTCGACCGTGAGGCGTGTCAGCGAGTGGGCCTGCGCTCGATGATCGTTACGCCACTCAGGCATGGGGATACGACGGTGGGCGTGCTGAAGGTCGTAGGCGCAGCGGCTAACGCGTTCACCGACGAAAATATCCGCGCTCTCGAACTGATGTCCGAACTGATCGCAGCCGCAATGTTTCATGCAGCGAGGCACGCAACCAGCGAGCTTTATTATCTGGCCACGCGCGATGCGCTGACGGGGTTGCCGAACCGCGCATTGTTTTACGACCGGCTGCGGCAGGCGATTCAGCAAGCGCAACGAGCTTCAGCGACGCTCGGCATTCTCAATCTGGACCTCAACGACCTGAAACCTATTAACGACCGCTATGGCCACCGCGCGGGCGATGCGGCGATCAGGGAAGCGGCGCTACGCATGAACCGGACGGCGCGGTGCTCGGACACGGTGGCGCGCGTGGGTGGCGACGAGTTCGCCGTCATCCTGCCCGGTATCCACTCCAAAGCAGATGCCGAGAGGCTGGGCATGCGCATGGTCGAGCAGGTTCGTGAGCCGTTCGAGTTCGAGGGGCGCGCGCTCGACCTCGATGTCAGTGTCGGCGCAGCCGTTCTCCCCGACGATGGCGTCGAGATGACAACGCTTATTGATCGGGCCGATCAGGCTATGTATGAGGCAAAGAGGATGCGAAAGATGGAGCGGACGTGAGTGGGTGCGGGGCAAGCGGGAGCTGGTCTATCGGCAGCGCCTAAAGACACGCGAGATAGGCCGGAACACGGCAGAGCATAAAGAGCCGACGTGCCTTATGTCGCGGGAGGCAGCTCCCGGATTTCGTCGGAATCAGTCGGAAGAATCTTTGGTGCGGGGACCGGACTCGAACAGTTGGCGCAAAGCCAGGCGAGTGAGCAATCCGATAAATTAGGGCTACAACATATGCCCCCAAAAATATCCCCAAAATGGCATGCTACTTTGGTTCGGTTACCGGGTGAGATTCTCACTTTGGCGGGAGAATCCTATCAGGTATCCCTAGCACTACTCTTCTATCAAGCTCCCTGAATCTATCATTAAGAGAGCCCTGCTTTCGTCTGGCACCTCGATTTCCTCTGGACGACTGCGCGATCGAGGATCTAACTCATCTCGAATATGGATTCCTACCATGCTCTAGCAAACCTGCAGCACACGCCCCCTCTTAGCGCATCGCGCCGACTATTCGGCAGTCTCGTCCCGTGCGCGCTCATCTGATAAAAATCGGCGATCTACGGCCCAACCCAATGCCATAGACTGTTGGCTTTCCTCGCCGCCGCGGCGGTATCGGTGATTCCAGACGTTCCCGACCTCAGACGTTGACAAAACCGGCTTACCGGGAAGCCTCTCTAGACCGGCAATTCGATGCACGCCACTCGGCTGAGATCCACACGCACTGTGAAATATCGCGGCAGTGAGAATTGTTGCCGCAAAGGCAACGCTACGAGTTCCTCTAGCTATCTACCGGTATGCAGGCGTTGAACCTACGATGACTTCCGAGCAACATGGTAGCCGCTACCTCCCTTCGACTGTGTGGAGCACCGGTGGACTCATTACGAAACCCGCCAGGTTTTGGTCGTCATTGTCTGGATGTTTCACTGACCGTTAGACACATGAGTTTGCAGGCAGAAGCAATGGTGGGAGTCAGGGTGGATCGGTCGCGCATCTGAATCGAACCAGCATGGCTTTGCGACAGCCCGTGTTGGAATACGAGGGGTATTATCGTGTTTCATCTGAAATTCAAACGAGTCTTATCCAACGCCGCCCGCGTCCTCGTATGTGTGTTGATGCTGGCAGAAGTCGGAACACAAGCAAATGCGGCCGCAGTGTCGCGTGCGGCGGACATTGAAGTCTCCGGTTTCGAAGATTCTTCTTCAGGGCACCCTTTCGTAGGCGACGACCCGGTTGCCATTCGGGACAGGATGGTGAATCAGCACTTGAGTGCCGGCTCGCCTTCTTTGAGCGATCGTGTCCTGAGCCTGATACGCATTCCCACCGGCAGGCAGCGCCACAATACTGACTTGACGGTAGTCCATCTCGATCGGGACCTGACTTTTGTTGTACCCGTCCAGTATGGGATGAGGTATCAGGCAGAGAAGCACCTGTTGACGGTAAACGTGGATTTGTCTGGTGACGATAATCACACAGGCATCCTCCTCAAAAAGACGATAAGCGGACCCAGCGGGCGAAGGCTCGTGGTCGCGCCGGAAGCGAGGTCAAAAGGGTTCATTCAGCATATCGATATGATTGAACTCGAGTCTGGCGAAAGTAAGAAGACCACGGTTCGCGGACACGTGACGCTCTCACGGGCTGCGTACGCCGAAGCGAATGGGGACTACGCGATTGTTCTCATAGGTCGCCTGGTGCCACCCTATCTCAACGACCGGATCGATCACAGCGACCCTACTGATGACGAGCCTACTGACATCACGATAAGAATCTCCAGGCTCTATGTTGATATCCGCGCAATCTGGCTGATGAGCCCACAGCGGGGGGTCGTGCTATCGAAGGCACTGCATCTGTCGAAGTAACTCAAGCTGATGGTGAATATGGCGCACGGGCCGCTCTTCGGAATGACTTAGGATTTCCCGGCTACGCTAGAGGGGGCTGCGGAACGCGCCGATGACGTCTCCCTGACTTTTCTGATGCTGCTCTAGCGACAGACGCCGGAAGCACGGGCAGTATTCCCCCTGCGTGAGGTGTTCGACGCCAACTATGACGAAGTCTCGCAAGCCATCGGCAAGACGGAGGCGACTTGCTGCTAACTGGTAAACCGTGCATAAGCAGAGGTACGCAGCGAACGTCCACGTTATGTGGTGCCACGCGAGATGCTGATTCGTTCACTGCGCACGTTTGGTCTGGCGCTCGAGTGCCGCGACTTCTCTGTGATCAACACATTGCTGGCCGAAAACGCAATGCTGATTGGTGAGGGCAGCGGCAAAGTCGCAAGCTTCCCGACACCGATGACGGGTGGCCGGCGCATCGCGCAATTTTTTATGCGTAGTCGCTGCGTTATGGCAGCAGACTCGACGTCAAGCTCATTGTGCTCAACGATCGATGGGAGCTGCTGCGTTTTATCGAAGGCAAACTCGAATCGGTACAGTCGCTCGAAACAGACGGCGAGCGTATCGTCCGTATTCTCATGCAGCGCAACCCCGACATGCGCGTACGCGTCGCGGCAACACACCTGAACAGCTGAACATCGATCTCTCCCCGGCACGGGCGTGTCTCAACTCGGCGATTGGTCGCTCGCAAACAACACTGTGAGTCCGTTCACATGTCTACCGTTACAAGCCGCGCCACCTGCGATGATTTCGTATGGAATATTGGCGCTGGCACCCGGAAAGGCGGGCGTTCGCCTTGGAATCGGCAGCTCCTCCGTTAGCCGCAACGTGCAGAAACTTGAGGCCCAGCTCGACGCGCGCCTCCAGAATGGCGCGCCTGAGATGGTGACCATCATCTGATCGAACAGGACCATCGGGCGGTCAAGCGACGACCGCGGCCCATGCCGGGATTCAAGACTTCTCACTGTGCCCGGATCTTTCTGTGCGGCATTGAGACTATGCACCTGATCATCAAAGGGCAGATGAAATGTGCTCGCGGAACCCATCCGTCCACCGCAGATCAATTCTACAAACCGGCAACGTAAACAGTACGTTGCATACCGATTCGACTTTACTCCGCAAGCCCTGCTGCGACAAAACCCATGAAGACACGCCGCTCGTGCTTCCGCTTGGCAGATCGATGAAGCCACTCACGCGCGCCGCGCTGCACACGATCGTCAAGGGCATCTTTGCCGGCGGCACCGATCTGCGTACAGTACGCGCCAACCTGCGGCACGCCTCACCCACGAGCACGAACCACTACCTGCACACGTCCGGCAAACAACTCCATCGCAAGACAGAAGAAAAGCACCGGTTAGGCTGGCAGGACTCGACCAACAGTCCATGATTGGTCGCTGGGAACCTCAAGAATTCTACGCGACCACCTCCACAACGCGGCAAAGTCCTATCCGCCTGTCATTGATTGTTGTCGCCGAGGCAACACGGTGAGCTCCTTTGCAGGGCTACTGCCGCAAGACGACCACGCTTACGCTTTGTCCTGACGGTGACGGCACACGCTGCCTGATGTAAGCCGTGAAACACAACACTGTAAAACAAACGTGCATACGCGCACAGCAAGTCTTCACTGCCTTGCACGCGCACGTCATTAGCCGCGGCAGCAAAAGCTGTTGCGATGCGCGTTACGCAACCCTCACCATCCGAGGAACGATCCGTGACAGAAGAAGATATCCGCAACAACGCATTTGCGATGCCCGTGCACAATCCGGCGTATCCGCGTCCGCCCTTCCGCTTCATCAATCGGGAATACTTCATCATTTCGTATGAAACGGACATGGATGCGCTTAAGGCCGCCGTTCCGGAACCGTTGACGGTCGACAACGCAATCGTCCACTACGAATTCATCCGCATGCCCGATTCGTCGGGGTTCGGCGACTACACGGAAAGCGGCCAGGTGATCTCAGTGCTGGATGAGGACGGCAATCGCGCCAACTTCACGCACGCGATGTATCTCGACGACGAAGGTCCAATCGCAGGCGGACGCGAAATCTGGGGCTTTCCCAAGAAGCTGGCTTCACCGAAGCTCTGCGTCGATGGCAAGGACACCCTGCTCGGCACGCTCGATTACGGAACGCAACGTATCGCCACCGGAACGATGGGCTACAAGTATCGCGCACTTGAGACGGCGGCCGAGCGCCGCAAGCTCGCCGACACGCCCAACTATCTGCTCAAGGTCATTCCGCACGTCGATGGCTCGGTACGCATTTGCGAACTGGTGCGCTTCTTCCTGCGTGACGTCGATGTGATCGGAGCGTGGGAAGGGCCTGCAGCGCTCGAGCTGCATCCGCACGCACTCGCATCGGTTGCCGATCTGCCTGTTCGCAAGGTGATTGGCGCACGTCACATCATTGCAAATCTCACGCTCGATGTCGGCGAAGTGGTCTATGACTATCTCGCCCCCGCCGAGTCGTTGAAACTCGCAGTCAACCAGTAAGCTCTCGGAGGACGTATGGCATTGAATGATAAGGTCGCGCTCGTTACGGGTGCAGCAAGCGGTATCGGCGAGCAGTGCGCGCGCAAGCTCGCGTCAGACGGCGCGACGGTCGTGATCGCGGATCTGAATCTCGCAAACGCCCAAAAGGTCGCTGAAGATATCGTTGCTAACGGTGGTAAAGCAATCGCCGTTGCAATGGACGTAACCAGCGAAGAAGCGGTCAATGCGGGTGTGGCCGAAACGGTGAGCCGGCTGGGCGGCATCGACGTGCTCGTATCGAATGCAGGTATCCAGATCGTCAACCGGATCGAGGACTACGCATTTTCCGACTGGAAGAAGATGTTGGCCATTCACCTCGATGGCGCATTCCTGACGACCAAGGCTGCCATCAGGCATATGTACGCGTCGAACAAGGGTGGCGCTGTCATCTACATGGGCTCGGTGCACTCGCACGACGCGTCGCAGCTCAAGTCGGCGTATGTGACCGCGAAGCACGGGCTGCTCGGTCTCGCCCGGGTTGTCGCGAAAGAGGGCGGACCGCGTGGCGTGCGCGCCAATGTCGTGTGTCCGGGCTTCGTCAGAACCCCGCTGGTCGACAAGCAGATCCCCGAGCAGGCGAAGGCCTTGGGAATCTCCGAGCAGCAGGTTGTGAAGGACGTAATGTTGAAGGAGACGGTCGACGGCGAATTCACGTCGCTTGCCGATGTCGCGAACACGGTTGCATTCCTCGCCGGCTTCGAGTCGAGCGCGCTCACCGGACAGTCGATTGTGGTCAGCCACGGCTGGTTCATGCAGTAAGGAGACGACCATGTATCCGAGCCAGCGCAATAAGCTGCAGCAGCCCCATCGCATCAAGCTCCCCGCATATGACGAAATCGGACTCGTGCTGCAGGGTGGCGGCGCCCTGGGCTCATATCAGGCCGGCGTGTATGAAGGTATGGCCGAAGTCGGCGTGGAACCGACGCGAATATCCGGAGTATCCATCGGTGCGCTGAATACGGCGATCATCGCCGGCAATGCGCCTGCGGACCGGGCGGAAGCGCTGCGCGGCTTCTGGAACACGATCAGTCAGCCGGCGGATTTTTTCTCACATATCGGTGCACGCTTTCCGGCATGGCCGGGGTTTGAAAATATGGGGCGCAGGTGGTCGAGCGCATGGGCCGCGACGCGCACGCTGGTGGAAGGTCAGGACGGGTTCTTCTCCCCGCGCACGCATATGTCTCTCGCAGGGCTGGGCAGGAAACGTCCTGATCAGGTCAGCTACTACGACACGTCGGCGTTGCGTGAAACGCTTTTGCGGTACGCAAACTTCGATCGCATCAATGACGGGAATATTCGCGTATCCGTTGGGGCGGTCAATGTGCGAACGGGCAATCTGGTCTATTTCGACAATTCGACAATGCGTCTGGCACCGGAGCATTTCATCGCATCCGGTGCGCTTCCGCCGGGCTTTCCGGCCGTCGAGATCGATGGAGAGTTCTACTGGGACGGTGGACTGGTCTCCAACACGCCACTCACCGAGATCATCAAGGAAAGCCAGCATAAGGACATACTCGTCTTCCAGATCGATCTGTGGAGCTCGCGAGGCAAGCTGCCAGGCGACTTCCTCGACGTCAGCGAGCGCACCAAGGACATTCAATATTCAAGCCGTACGCGAGCGATCACCGCATTCATGTCGCAGAACCAGAAGCACGCGCAGATGATCAAGGCGCTGCTCGAGCACATTCCTGAAAAAGTGCGGCTTGCGCACCCGTTGTTGCGAGAGGCGCAGAAAACAGCGGATGGCAGTGCGGTAAATGTCGTGCACCTGATCTACAAGAACAAATCGTTCGAGGGGCACTACAAGGACTATGAGTTCAGCAAGGATACGATGCGCGAGCATTGGGCGAGCGGCCTCGAGGATATTCGCCGTTCGTTCGGACACCCCGAGTGGTTCGATATCCCGAGCCGCGAAATCGGCTTCGTCACGCGGGACGTGCATCGCTATCGACAGGAGGTTAACGAAATCGCCGGGCTGGGCAAAGAAGCTTTGCCGCCATCGAAACGCTCGCCAGAAGAAGAACTGTCTGGCGCAAAGTAGCGCGTATCGACTCCCTCCCTCGGCCGTTCCATTTCTGCTGATCAGGCAAAAGTGAACCAGACATCCCTGCCTCGAGTGCGCCATGACGCGACGCCATGGCAAACGAGAACGAAGACGGTCCGGTCATGTGGCGAGCGCGGCATCGGGGCGTATGCATCCTGGGAGTCGTATCAGGGCTTCAGCCGTCTGATGCAGGGCGCGGCGGCGTCGCCAAATACCCCGTGTTTTGATGCGACCAACAGGCTTGACGAAAGCCTGATCGCGCTTCTTGATCTGCGCGCGTCACAAATCAATGGTTGTTTGTTGTGCGTTCAACATCATCTGTGCCGTGCCCGTAAGGCAGGGGTGCCTGCGGCAAAAACCGAGAACATTGGCGCATGGCGCTGCGCCGGTGTATTTTCTCCGTGTGAGAAAGCTGTACTTTCCTGGGCCGAACATCTTGCGGCCATGGTCCGGCAGTCTGTTCATGACGCAGTGTGGCCGAGCTTGCAAGGCTACTTCAGCAACATGCAGATCGCCGCATTGTTTATGTACTGGCGTCGCAGCGAGTTGTGGTCGGGCGATGGCGTTCTTCGTTCCTGCACCGTCAATATGCCGGTCACTATGGGGCGAGCGTTAGGCAGCCCGGTTCAGGCGGAGCGATGAACGATCCTCAAGACGGGTATGTGCAGGCCACAAGGAGAGCACCATGTTGTCCCATGAATTGATCGCGCGGTACGGAATGTTAGTCGTATTCCTGAACGTGCTTGGTTCTTCGCTTGGCCTGCCGTTGCCTGTCTTACCGACATTGATCACCGTTGGAGCAGGCACTGCGCTCGCCATACACATTGCGTCATCGACATTGTTTCATTTCGCGACGATACTAGGCTCCGCTGTGATTGGCGGTGTGCTGGGCGACCTGATCTGGTTTCAGGGTGGCAAACGATACGGCGAGCGCACGCTCCATACCGTTTGCAAACTGTCGCTCTCGCGCGAAACGTGCGTCAGGAAGACGGAGCGCTTCTTTGGGCGCTGGGGAGTCCGCGTGCTGGTCGTTGCGCGCTTCGTACCTGGCTTGTCGCTCGTTGCCGTGCCGCTGTGCGGTGCGATGGCGGTCAGGTTGCGTTCCTTTGTCTTGCATGATTGCGCGGGCGTTGCGCTGTGGGCATCCGTTGGGCTGGCTATCGGTGCGCTATTCGCGTCGCAGATCGACGTGGTTTTCGTACTTATCTCACATCTTGGCTGGCAAGCGTTGATCGTGATTGGTATCGCACTGGTGCTTTATGTGTTGTATCGATACTGCCGGAGAATCATGCTGGCAAAAGCGCTCGAGAAGGCTCGGATCAGCGTGGGCGAATTGCATGCATTGCTCGCGAACAATCCGCGGCCAATCCTGTTCGATATCCGCTCCGCCGAGCGGAGAATGCTCGATCCATTTGTCATTCCAGGCGCCGTATTTGCCGATGAACGGAAACTGCCGCAGATCGTGGAGCGCCACGGGGCGAACCGGACGCTCGTCATCTATTGTTCATGTCCAAACGAAGTCTCTGCTGCATGGATGGCCAAGCGGTTGCGACTGGCCGGCGTCAAGCTTGCATTGCCGCTTACTGGCGGTATCGATGCATGGCGTGTGGCGGGCTTCGACGTCGAGCCAATAATAGGGATGAGCGACGCTGCAATCAGTGAAGAAGAGAGAAACCTTTTCGCGCATTGATTGCAGGCGTGTCCACAAGAGGCGCCTTGGCGGCGATGGTCATTCCAGAATGACGAACCGTTAGCTGATGCCGAGGCCATCTTCCACGGGGAAGACCTGCTATCCATCCGCCCGGTGCTACCACGACAACGATTCAGAAAGGGACTTCGCCAGGCACGCTGCTCCCTCAGAATGCGAGCCCGCTCCTGTTGCTTGACTTCCCCGACCTGTACCGAAGTCAAAGCTGACGCTTCGACGCCACAAGAATCCACGGGCGACCGCCTCCAGCCGCCCCTGGCCCATTGACCAATCGAGAGCTTCGGCCATTCCTCGTACCGGGGGAAGTAACGCCGCCAGCACGCCCACACATCCACCGCAAAAAAAACGGCGCACGATGTCACAAATGACAATGCTGATACGTCTGGCCTAGCATGGACTCCCCGACCCCCGCCCCCCTTTCAGCTTTCCCATCACGCTGCCCCGCCGCCGGCGCCGACGATCCGTTTGCAAGCAGATTTGCGACCAGTTACGCTGGCGTCGTCTCTTTTCTGGCCGTTGCCAGCGAAGGCAGCTTTGCCCGTGCTGGCGATCGCCTCGGCATTGGTCGCTCGTCGGTTAGCCGCAACGTGCAGAAACTCGAGGCGCAACTCGACACACGTCTCTTCCTGCGCACGACTCGCAGCACATCGCTGACGCGCGAAGGCGAACTCTTCTATGAGAACTGTCAACCGGGTATGGAGCGCATCACCCAGGCGCTGGAAGACATGCGGGAGCTGCGCAACGGACCGCCGCGCGGCCATCTTCTCATCGGCTCGACGCCCGGCTTCGGCCGCAAGATTGTCGCGCCGCTGCTGCGAGGCTTTCACACGCAATATCCCGAGATCGTCCTGGAACTGTTGCTAAACGATCGCCCCGCCGATTTCACTGCCGATCGCGTCGACGTATCGTTTCGCGACGGACGCATGGAGGACAGCGGAATCGTAGCGCGGCAGCTGATTCCGATGCAGATGATCGTCTGTGCGTCGCCCGCCTATGCGCGAATTCACGGCTTGCCGCGGCATGTCGATGAACTGGCGGATCATTGCTGCATCAACTTCCGGACGGCGTCCGGCCGCGTCCGGGCGTGGGAATTCAAGGTCGACGGTCTCGCGCAGCGGCGCCAGCCTGTCGCGCTGCATACGTTCAACGACGAGGATCTGATCCTGCGGGCGGTGCTCGATGGGGTGGGCATCGCGCAGTTGCCGGCCTATCAGGTTTGCGACCTGCTTGGCAACGGACAGCTCCTCCGCTGCCTCGCGCAGCATGCACCCGAAGACGGCGGTCACTACCTTTGCTATCTCAGCCGCAAGCATCTTCCGGCCCGGATCCGTGTGTTCATCGACTACATGACCGAGCACACGAGAGCACTCGATCTGCAGTGTCTGACAACGATGACGACGTTATCGGCCGTCGAATGATGCCCCTCAGAACGACGCTGCGCTGACTGATGCTTCTTATGCAACACGACGGATCCCTTGGCGGCCCTACCGCATGACGTAGCGCACGCCTAAGATGCTTCCTGTACACACGGCACGCTAATCGCGGCCTCCGGCAAAACACCGCAAAGCACATACGCAATCTGATGCAAGCCGGATTCTAAAAATTGCCAGCGGCTTGACAGCCGCGCACGTGCTCATGGAGAGACATCATGAGAATTGTCGTGATTGATCGCACGGAACTCATCGACAGTAAAGTCGCCAAGGACTTGCGCGCACGCGGTCACGCCGTTGTTGCGGCGTCGCCCACATCGGGTGTCAACGCAATGACCGGCGAAGATCTGAAGGAAGCATTGACGGGCGCCAACGCACGTCGTGGCACCGTGAACTTCGACGTCGTTCAAAGAGACGCACGCCGCACGATAAGCGGCAAGCACCCACGAGGCACGCCATGACAACATTGCGTCCGCCACCGCTGACATTGCTCGACAAGTATTACGGGCAAGACGCGCAAACGCTGTATTCGACCACTGTCACCGTAACAGGCGGCGACGCGGGTCACGGACGCGCGTCGGGCATTGCCCGCTCCGACGACGGCCAGCTCGTAGTCGACCTGCGAATACCAGAGGCACTAGGCGGCCCTGGCGACGGCACCAATCCGGAGCAGCTATTCGCGGCGGGCTACGCAGCCTGCTTTCATGGCGCGATGAGTCTGCTTGCGGCCCGGTCGGGCATTCCGATTCCCGGCGCCTCCGTGGACGTCACGGTCGACTTCGGCCGCGACCCGATCGATGGCTTGTTCAAGCTGACGGCGCACACCCGCGTCCGTTTGCCCGGTGTCGAGCGCGCCGTCGCCGGGGAACTGGTGCGTAACACGGAACGCTTTTGTCCTTACACCAAGATGGCACGGCATGGAATTGAGAACGTCGTCGCGCTTATGCCGCCGGACGACGACAGCAACTCATAACGCCGCCTGCTTGATGCCTTGAGGAAACTTGAACATGAACAAAACCGGTGCTGTCGCAGTAAGGCGGTCCGCTATGATGAGCTAACCGACATGAACGACTGAAACGCTCGTTTCCGACTGCGTATGACGCGCCCGCGAAGGGCGCTCTTCTGTCACCGCGACCGGGCACGCTCGGTCGTCCGGCCGTACGTTACCGACCGTAGTAAGCAGCAAAAGACGCCTTGCCGAGCACCTTGTCACCCAACGCCTTGTTCAGTGCAAAGCCATGCAAGGCGGCGGTGCCCGTCTTCGGAATGCCCGCTGCGGCATAGAAGTCGTCGACCGACAACGCATACAACGTAAAGACATAACGATGTGGCTTGTCGCCCACCGGCGGGCAGGGGCCACCATAGTTACCGTTGGCTCCAACCGCGCCGGTGTCCTGGAAGTCGTTCATGCCGGGATTGGCACCGACAGGCAAACGGGACGGATCGTTGCCGGCACCTCGCGGCAGTTGTGTAACGGCTGCGGGAATGTTGTAAACCGTCCAGTGCCACCAACCGCTACCGCTCGGCGCATCCGGATCGTATACCTCCAGTGCAAACGACCGCGTCCCCGCCGGCGCATTTTTCCAGACAAGTGCGGGTGACACGTTTCCACCCGTACAACCGAACGCGTTGAGCACGAATTTGTTATCTACCTTGCCGCCAGGAGCAATGTCGGGGCTCGAGAGATTGAAGTCGGTCGGCGGCTGCGCAACGGCCGACGCAGCCAGAAGGATAGACAGGCTTGTGGCGGACAAAAGACGGCAAAGTAGCTTCATTGAATTCCTCGCGTATGTGAAGTGGTCTTACTCAATGAGCACCCGCCGCCCCAGCACCGCCCTTGCCGGGCTTGGTGAGCCAGACGAGCGGAATGATCACAATGAAGATCATTGACGAGAGCCAGAAAATATCGTTCAGCGCCAGCATCGCAGCCTGCGCATTCAGCGAGTGTTCGAAAAACGCCACGGCCTGATCCATGCCACCGCCGAGCGTCGTGTGGAGGTTCGCGATGGCACCTATATAGTCGGGGTTGTTCACGCTCGACTGTTCGGCGAGTTGCGCATGGTGGAGGATCGTGCGGTCGTTCCAGCCCGTCGAGATCAACGACGTGCCGACGCCGCCTGCGAACACACGCACGAAGTTGGACAGGCCGGCGGCCGCCGGAATCCTGTCGGGTGACAGCCCAGACAGGATGATCGCGGTAAGCGGCGTGAAAAAGAGCGCCATGGGAATGCCTTGCAGCAGCGTCGGCAGCACCAGGGTATAAGGGTCGACGCCCGTCGTGTAGTGCGAGCGCATGAAGAACACGCCTGCAAAGCCGAGGAAGGCCAGCGTCGCGAGCACCCGTGCATCGGACTTCGGCATGATCTTCGCCATCACGGGCGCAAGCAGCACGGCGAAAATCCCAAGCGGCGCGGTCACGAGACCCGCATCCACCGAACGATAGCCGAGATAACCCTGAATCCACTGCGGCAAGATCACGAGGTTCGAGAAAAACACCGCGTACGAGACCGAGATCGCAATCGTGCCGCCTCGGAAATTGCGTCCCGCGAAGAGGCGAAGATCGACAATCGGGTTCTTCTCCGTGAACTCCCAGATCAGGAAGAACAGGAAGCTGATCGCCGCGACGACCGCAAGAATGCAGATCACGGGAGAGCTGAACCAGTCGAGATCCTTGCCCTTGTCGAGCATGATTTGCAGTGACGCGACCCACACGACGAGTGACATCAGGCCAACCTTGTCGATGGGCAGTTTGCGCGCCGGCGTCTCACGGTCGCGGTAGATCATCCACGTCACGGCCGCGGCAAACAGACCCACTGGAATGTTGATGTAGAAGATCCATGACCAACTGTAGCTATCGGTGATCCACCCGCCCAGCGCGGGTCCCGCGATCGGCCCGACCGTTGCCGTCATCGCCCACAGCGACAGCGCCGTCGAACTTTTTTCCTTCGGATACGAGCCGAGCAGAATCGCCTGCGAGAGGGGAATCAGCGGGCCCGCGAAGGCGCCCTGCAATACGCGCGCAGCGAGTAGCACGATCAGGTTCGGCGCAACGCCGCACAGCCACGACGAGAACACGAACAGCACGATCGCAGCCACGAACAGCCTGATCTGGCCGACGCGCTGCGTGAGCCAGCCCGTCAGTGGAATCGCGACGGCATTGGCCGCCGAGAACAGCGTAATCACCCATGTGCCTTCGTCGACGGATACGCCGAGATTGCCCGAGATGGTTGGAATTGCAACGTTGGCAATGGATGAATCGAGCACGTTCATGAACGTCGCGAGCGCGACGGCGATTGTCGCGAGAACCAGCTTTCCGCCTGTCAGCGGAGGCGGTGCAAGTTGCGTCGAGGAATTCATCTCGCTTCCAGTCTGAAGTTTTCGACAGGTCCGGCGCATTGATCCGGCCTGTCAGACTATTGAATAAACCAGGGCGTGACTACGAGGCGCACCCAGGGATGCGATTTAACCTGCTCGCGGTTTAGCGCCGCTCTTGTCGCTTGCGTCGCGCTTTGCGGACGGTATCGACGATACGACGTTGCCCGTGGACCCAGCATGCAATGGGACAATGTTCTGCGCGATGATCTTCTCGATCTCGGCATCTGCCTGCGCGCCGTATTCGGCAAACACATCCGTGCGATACGACGTGTTCATCGCCGCGCCGAGCTGCGGGCCTGTGTCGTCGCGCGTATCGACATCGACATCCATCGACAGGCCGATGCGCAGCGGATGAGCTTCGAGTTCCTTCTGATCGAGCTGAATACGTGCAGGCAGACGCTGGACAATCTTGATCCAGTTGCCCGTCGCGTTCTGCGCCGGCAAGCTCGCGAATGCGCTGCCCGTGCCGGCCGAGAAGCCCACGACGCGGCCGTGATACTTCACCTTTCCGCCATACACATCGGCCGTCAGCGTGACGGGTTGACCGATGCGCATGCTGCGCAACTGACTTTCCTTGTAGTTCGCATCGACCCACACGCCGTCGAGCGGCACGATCGCCATCAACGGCGTGCCCGGCGACACCCGCTGGCCGACCTGCACCGAGCGCTTCGCGACATAGCCTGTGACGGGCGCGGGCAACGTGTTGCGCGCATAGGCGAGATACGCATCGCGCACCCTCGACGCGGCAGCTTGCACGTTCGGGTGCTGTTCGATCGTCGTGCGGTCGGTCAACGCCCGGTTGGCTTGTGCCTGTTGATGCGCGGCATCGAGCGCGGCCCGCGCGACCGTCACGGTGTCGCGCGCGTGCGCGATGTCTTCGGCCGACACGGCGCCCGTATCGGCAACGGCCTGGCGGCGGCGCAGATCGTCCTGCGCGCGAGCCAGATCGGACTGCTTCTGCGTGACGTTCGCCGCATAGAAATCGTTGTTCACGTACAGGCTGCTCACCTGCCGTACCGTCTGTCCCAGCGTCGCCTCGGCGTTGCCGAGCGCGACTTTCGCATCAGCGTTGTCGAGCGTGACGACCGGGTCGCCGGCCTTAACGATCTGCGTATCGTCGGCATTCACGGCGACGACGGTGCCCGCCACCTGCGGCGTCAGTTGCACGAGGTTGCCGCTGACGTACGCATCGTCGGTAGATTCGTGATAGCGCGCATAGGTCATGTAATACGCGCCATAAGCCGCCGCCGACACGACGACAGCCACGCCGAGCAGCGCGAGCAGTACCGTGCGCTTGCCTGTGGTGGGTTCCGTTGCAACAGAAGCTTTCGTCTGTGCCGCGTCATGTTTCGCGCCCGCCACTTGGGTCTCCTGGCGCTCCGTTGCATCGATTTCGCTCATTTCAAGTCTCCAGACAGATTCGGTAGGCAGCCGCTCAGCGCGCGGCGACGACAGGCGTGTTGGGTGCGGACGCATCGGCGCGCGGCGCTGCTCCGGCGTTTGCGTTCGACGTGTCGACGAAACCGCCGCCCAGTGCGGCAGCCAGTGCAATCTGCTGGTCGACGCGATTCATGCGCAAATTCGCGAGGCTCTGATTGGTGGAAAGCGCATTGACGTCGGCGTTCAACACGGTCAGTTGATTCGTGAGACCGGCCTTGTATTGCACAAGCGCGAGTTCGGCGGCTTTGCCAGCGGCGTCCTGCGCGGTCTGCGCGTCGACAAGCTGCGCATCCGTCGAACGCACGTCGGCGAGTTGCGTTGCGACTTCGCTCAACGCTGTCACGAGCGCCTGGTTGTAGGTCGCGACGGCATAGTCGAAGTCGGCATAGCGGCCCTTCAGTTGCGCACGCAGTTCACCTGCGTCGAAGATCGGCAGGTGGATCGCCGGACCGGCCGATGCCGTGCGGCTCGCTGCCGTCAAGAAGCGGCCGAAGCCGAAAGCGTCGAGCCCGATTGCGGCGCTCAGGTTGATGTCGGGATAAAACTCGGCCTTCGCTTCCTTCACGCCGTGCGT
Source organism: Paraburkholderia nemoris (assembly GCF_905221015.1). Taxonomy (NCBI): domain Bacteria; kingdom Pseudomonadati; phylum Pseudomonadota; class Betaproteobacteria; order Burkholderiales; family Burkholderiaceae; genus Paraburkholderia; species Paraburkholderia nemoris. The sequence goes on from NZ_CAJNBO010000015.1 coordinate 218,138, forward strand.
CATCGCGTCGACGCGCCAGCGCGCAGCGACGATCTCCGGGCGGCGGCTTACGAGGTCGGCGGGCAAGTTGTCGGGCAGGCGCACTTCGTCGCCAATACCAAGCGTCGGCCGTGCGATCTGCAAGCCACGGTCGGGACCCACGCCGAGCAGCGCGGCGATCTGATAACGCGTCTTGAGGATCTGCCCATCGAACGATTTCAGCGTCGCGCGGCTCGTTGCAAGATTGGCCTGTGCGGTCTTGCGTTCGACTTCCGTTTCCAGGCCCGTTGCGATTCGGCCCGCCGTGATACGGTCGATCTGCTCGCGCTGCGTGATTTCCTGTTGCGCGATGTCGCGCAACACATACAGACGCGCAAGTTGGTTGTACGTGCGGGCAATCGACGTGGTCAGCGTCAGTTTGACAACTTCCGCGTCGGCCTGGCTCGCCTGAAGCTGCGAGATTGCCGCTTTCAGCGCTTCACGGTTCTTGCCCCACAGATCGAGGTCATAGGAAGCGCTCAGCAGGCCCTTGTTCTCCGTCTGCCACGCCCCACCAAATGGAGGCGGCACGAATGTTGTATTCGAGAACTGTTGACGCGTAAGCGAATAGCTTGCGTCGACGCGTGGCATCGTGCTCGCCTTCGCGGTTTCGCTGTATGCCGATGCAGCCGCAGCACGGGCACGCGCCTGGTCGAGCGTCGGGCTGCTCCTCAACGCTTCGTCGATTAGCGCCTTCAGTTGCGCGTCGCCGAACTGGTCGGCCCAGTTGGCGGCGGGCCAATGGCCTTGTTCGGCGGGAAGGCTTTGCTGGGTCGCATACTGTTGCGGCTCAGCCGTTTTCGCGTCGCTGTGGATGCCGGCGTAGTTCACGCACGCCGACAGCACCGCCGCTAACATCGCCGAGACACCCAGCTTGGGCATGCGTGATGCGCGCTGTCCGGTGTGTGACTGAATGCTCATTTTCTGGCCTATCGGATCGTTGAGTAAAAGAGTTCTTCGTAGAGAAACACGGTGCACATCTGGTGCGGCCTCGACGACACGCAGCGCAGCCTAAACAGCGACTGCCCCGGCGGGTCGGCTTCGCGCGGTCATGGGGGGCATACATTCCGTCCTCGCAAGCGCAAAGAGCGTCTTGATGCCTGTCCACGGATTCCTTAAGCACTGACGTACCTGTTCACTCCGCCCGACGCCTAGTACACACCATGTGCAGAAGTGTTCGCAGTTATTGGTCAGCAACCGGTATTGGTCTTCGCCGAGGCGAGATCTAGCCCTCGCCACAGCATCAAGTCCGGTATAAATGGCGTCTGGTTCAGACCGAACTTTTATTCCCTTTCCTGCTGCAAAGCCGTGCAATGGAATATATTCAATGGGGCGTCGTTTCGCGGAATGATGAAAGCCCCCATAATGAATAACCTGCCCATTTCCGACATAAATTCCGTGGTGTGTATAGCCTTCCCGCTCACTGACAAGATGGGCACCAACCGCTATGACGCGTTCTGTGCCGGTCAACGCCGGCGAAGTTGCGAGCCAATCAACATATGGAGTTTCCATGGCGAGCTACCAATGTCATATCCGTGATGCGTTCAGTACCACCGGCGGAGCTCGTTCATCAACATACCGAAGAGCCAATCCCCCTCCCCGGAACCGAAGGCAAAACGAGTCCTTCCGAGGAGGCTCCCCTCAGGAAAAGTGGCCACTTCATCACAGTGGATTTACATTCACCGGCCACCGACAATTGGGAGGCCAGGAAGATGGAGCGGCGCGGTCGCCTCAATCACACCCATGCGGCTTGCCGATCCAGTTGGATGTCCGCTTGCGAGCCGGGTCTTTCAGTCCTCATGCTTCGCTGGCTATGGAAGATCGCGTTTGGGAAGCAGATATCTGACTCAGAAAATGCCGCTGAACGAGACAGCAATTGCAAGTCCGACACTGACCGCGGATAGCATGATCCAGCCTACAAACACCGACAGGGGTCCGAGACGAAACATGACGCCCTCCACTAACGATCTCAACGACCTGTCAAGTCAGTCGAGTCAATCGCGAAGCCATGTTGGAATAGTAGGCGCCGAGTCCCGACCTCGGTAGATACGCATCAGACCACTCACTGTTGCCGCGTAGACACCAATAGGCGCCGCCACGGTACCGCTCGCCGAAGCTGGCCGGATGAGCGTGCACACACAAATTGATGGACCGATTTGCAAACTAAATGATGGATGCTGAGGCAAGCGGCGCCATCGGACGGCAATGTCCGTTCGACATGTGGGCATCTTGACGGAATTGAGGCGGCTACGTTTGTAATTGAGGCAGCGCCACGATACATGAGCACGGTGGCCCTAAACGCAGTATTTGAAGGGCGCGCAAGGGTTTCGGGGCGGGCCGGGATATGTACGATTTCTTCGACCATGATGGCTCTTTGAGGAGGGAAGTGATTGAAGCCCTCAGCCGGTCATTATCGCCGTCAATTTTTTTGTGCAATGTGGGTAGGATTTGTGACCGCGAAGCATATCGATATTGTGATCGCACCACCTAGGGTGGCATGAATAGCTTCACGCCTGACGCCCGCTTTCCAAATAGTCCGGATTGAATTCTCCCAGGCAAAACGGGTTGAGCGCCCGAATCTCCTCCGTCATGAAATCGACAAACACGCGAATGCGTGACGGCAAATTCTGTCGGCAGAGATAGCAGATGTAGTGACCCCGGTCGTCCGGCACATACCGCCTTAAGGCCATGACGAGTTCATTGCGCGCGATGTAATCACATATCTGATAGCCCGGCATCTGGGCGATTCCGCGACCTTCCAGGACTGCCTGCAATACCAGGTCTGCATCATTGAAAGTCAATCTGGCGGTCGGCAGATACTTCCGCATATGGCCGTCGACCTTGAAATCCCACTCAAAGACGCGACCGTTGGATCTCAAGTTGATACAGTCGTGCTGCTCCAGATCTTCCAGCGTAGATGGCAGTCCCCGCTCTTCGGCATAGGAACGGGATGCGCAGAGTACCATCTGCATTGGAATCAACTGTTTCGCAATGATGCTGGAGTCCTCAATAAACCCATCGCGAAACGCGACATCGATCTGTTCTGCAGCGAAATCGGCTGGCCTTTCATCCAGAAGCAGGTCGACTGCGATATCGGGGTAGGCCTCGGAAAACCTGAAAAGCAGCGGAGCAATTACTTTGCGTCCAAATCCAACTGTCGAGCGGACCCGAAGGAAACCACGAGGTGGACCTTGGCGGAGATCCAGCATGTCGTTCATTGCCTCGACGATATGGGTCACGCCCTGGTTGCAGTTCTCGAAGAACCTCTCGCCCTCTTGTGTCAGGTTTGTTGACCTTGTCGTTCGGAGAAAAAGGCGAGTGCTTAGCTGTGTTTCAAGTTTCTGAACATTTCGACAGACAGCCGAGCGCCCGACCCCCAATCGTTCCCCGGCTTTGGCGAAGCTTCCCTCGGTCGCGACCGCCATGAACGCGATGATCCCTGCGTAGCTCGTCGCAAAACAGGTCGACAAGGCGTCAGCGCTATTGGGCAAGCCAACGCGAAAGCCTCGCTGCGATGTATCCGATTGATCCATTGATGGCCCCACTACTGAGACATGAACGGGTGAGCCGTCCGGGGCGCCAGCATGCGTTCTGGCGCCGACAACGACTATCGTGTTGAAGCTATGAAGTGACCGTGATTGAAGCTGCCCTGGCAAGACGGGAAACGCCTGTGAATGCAACCCGAGACGACCGTCGCACTACAGTCCGGGACTCAGCCTCCAGCTGGACAGATACCAGCGACTGCATCAAGGACTGTCAGGATTTCCCTACAGGCGTTTCCTATTCCGCTCCGTCTCACCGGATCTTCGTGCATCCACAGAAGCTTGACGCCCGAATATCAATACCCGTCGAGACGGCCGCATTCCGCATGCGGCGCCGTCACACGGAGGTCTGGCGTGTAGAAGTCTAGCACTTGCCTGTTGCAAAAAAATTGCTGAACGCGGCCGCTCTCATCTAGCCGGTGCGTTTGGGTCTAGGCAACTTTCATACGCCTACCCCGGCTCGATCGAGACCCGCCAGTCTTGATATCCGTCGCCCATCGACACGCCTGCGCGCGAACACGGAATCAACCGCCACGAGCGCGTGTCGAAGCGCTCCAGTTTCGTGTGACCATTTGGATTGGCGCCAAACCGGAAACATCATGTCTCCCTGGACGACTCTACCGTTACCATCCGCGCTCATCTACCATGGGGGCGGCGTTGTCGCGTCGCCAACCAGAAATCGGGGTAGGCGAGAAGTCGCCCCATTTACTATATGATCGTTCGTTCCATGCAACGCCTCGAAGTCCCGGAGACCGTGCTTGCTCCTGCAGGTGCAGGCCGCCCTGATAAGGCAGGCTTCGACAAATTGACGACTGAGAGCCGGAACGCGCATCACTGAACTCGAGACCGCACCATGGACGACAAGAAGCTGCAAGCTCCCCCGCTTTCCCTCCTCGACAGGTATCGGGGCCGGGATTTTCATCCACTGTACACAACGACTGTCACCGTTTCCGGCGGCGAGACGGGACACGGTCGCGCATCTGGCGTGGCCCGTTCAGATGACGGAAATCTTGTCGTGGAACTGCGGCTACCCACCGAGTTCGGCGGACCCGGGAACGGGACCAATCCCGAGCAGTTGTTCGCGGCGGGCTTTGCCGCGTGTTTTCACGGGGCGCTAAACCTGATCGGGAAACGCGCCGCAATGGAGATCAACGATACTGCTGTGGAGGTGCAGGTTTCGTTTGGTCGTGATCCCATGGATGGAGGCTATGCATTGGTCATCGATCTCCGGGTTCGGATGCCGGGCGTTGACCGATGCGTGGCGGAAGAGATGGTTCGAACCGCGGAACGCCTGTGTCCGTATGCAAAGATGGCCAGACAAGGGACTGTCAATATCGTGACCGTTGTTGACTGACTCAACGCCCCTCGAGCGGCAGCAACGTGTGATTGCCTGTTGAAGACGTTCATTGCCGCTGCCGCACGTGGTTGACCGACTCCGCTCATCGCAACAGCTTAGGCGGCGCCAACGGGTTAGCTGGGGGAAGCTTGCGGGTTACCCGCTGCCAACGCTTCGGTACGGTTCGGCGCTGGCGGATAGATCCATTGCGTGTTGATCATCTGTTTGCGCGCCTTTCCTTCCGCATGCGTCAGTTTGATCTGTCGATCCCAGCCTTCCGAGTAAACAGCGCCCCATTCGCCAAGGTCGAGGCAAGTCGCATAGAACGGCTGTCTATATTCCAGTGTCGGAACACCGATCAGATCTGCGGCTACGTTGTGCCCACCGAATTGCCCCATCACGATAGCGTGTTGACAGGACATCAATGCATAGTGGCCGTCATCGTCGCTCCGAGCTCGCGCAACATCGCCCGCTACAAATACCTCAGGTGCTTCTGCCACGCGAAGATCAGGTGTCACCTCGACGCGTCCAAGTGGGTCAAGATGCGAAGAAACTTGCGCTGTCAGTGAGCTGGCACGCATTCCACCCGCCCAGATCACGGTCATGGCTTCGATACGGGTACCCGTCGCAGTACGAACCCCGTCCGCATCGACCGAGACCACGCCAGATCCAAGTACCGTCTCAACGCCCAGCGAGTCAAAGGCTTCAGATACATACGGTCGAGGATTGGGGCCGAGATCGGGACCAATATCGTCCTGGGATCCGATCACGACTACACGAACTGCCGCGTCATCACCAAACTGCTCGCGCATTCGCTTAGGCAATTCAGTTGCGACCTCGATACCCGTAAAGCCACATCCGACAACTGCAACAGTGTTGCGTGCTGGCGAATCCGGCAGTTTCGCCAGCTCTGTGAAGTGGTTGTCGAGCGCTACCGCGTCCTCAATGCGATCGACAGAGAATGCGTACTCCGCCAGACCCGGAATCGGCGGCCTGTTCAATCTGCTGCCACTGGTCAACAGCAACCGGTCATAGGCGAGCGAACGCGTCGACCCGTTGGCCGACACGACACTTACCGTCCTGTCATGAACGGATATCTCTTCGACACTGCCTTCCAGAAAATTCACGCCCACGGCGTCCAGCAGCGGACGCAGCGGTGCCGCCATCCGCTGCGGCTCGCTTTCGTACAGCCGCGGACGAATCTGCAATTCCGCTTTCGGGGAGATCAAGGTGATTTCAACGTCACTGCTCCTTACGCCTGCACCATCGAGCACGCGAGCCGCGCCTAGTGCACCCCACACTCCAGCGAAGCCGGCACCCACTATCAGGATTTTCTGCGACATGATTATTGCCTTCGGTTGGAAAATTACGAAGTCGACGATAAGCACCGAACTCATAGCAACGGGTGCCTGCTTTATTCAGCGGCGAGTGTCGAGATCGCTGAGTATGATTCCCGAACTCGGAGAACGATGGCGGCCGCGCACACAAGCGACATCACAGGCATCGCTTGCGCGGCACCGTCAGGACAGATCGTAGACTCCGACATCGAGGGCTAGTAGCCCCGCGAGCGAACTCACCATGTTGTCTCGACGACAACAATCAACAAGACGGAACGGCATCGGTATCAATTGCCCCGCTTACGTCCGTTGCCAGAAACGGAGCCGATGTCCGAGTGTCCGAGCGTGAGTGCGGATAATTGTCCGTAGATGACGTGCGCAGTGAAAGGGCGGCGCTTTCCACTGGGTGAAAGTCCGTGGGCCCGCTTTTGACTGGTGCCGAGCGGACAACACCGTGTGTCTGTTTGCGTGTCTACCACAACAGGCGCCGCTCGCCTACGATCACGATGTGCTTAGACGAGCGTAGCGCATGCTCAGGGCACATCCGACCCGCAAAATGCTCTGTCGGAGTCCACGCCAACCAGCAACACCGAGGATGGCCGTCCATCGAAAACCAACGCCGTGACGGACAGTTGGACTCACGCGCCGGCCACCCGTGGTCATCGGTCTCACGGCAGCCCGATTGCCGGTCCCTAAAGTGTGAGTTGATCGTGGGAATATCGCGAATCAGATCGATTCATCCGCGAAAAATCCCAGACTTTTCCTCACCTGCATTCGAGCCCGATTGGGGTATCGAGTCGTCGACAAAGGATAGCAAACCATGAAGATCGTCGTCATCGGCGGCACCGGCCTGATTGGCTCGAAGGCCGTGGCCATTCTGCGCCAGAACGGCCACGAGGTCGTCGCTGCCTCGCCCGGAAGCGGTATCAACAGCATCACCGGAGAGGGACTCAAGGAGGCAGTGGCCGGCGCGCAGGTGGTGATCGACCTCGCTAATTCACCATCATTTGAAGACAAAGCGGTGCTGGAATTCTTCGAGGCTTCCAGCCGCAACCTTCTCGCGGCCGAGGCAGCAGCGGGCGTCCGGCATCATGTCGCGCTGTCCATCGTCGGAATCGACCGAACGCCCGCTAACGGCTATTTCCGCGCCAAGGTCGCGCAGGAGAAGCTGATCGTGACCTCCGGCATCCCCTACACCGTCATCCGCTCCACGCAGTTCATGGAATTCCTCGGCGGCATCGCCGCGTCAAGTGCGGATGGAAACGTAATCAGGGTTTCACCAGGCCTGTTCCAGCCCATCGCGGCTGACGACGTTGCTGCGATCGTTGCCGATGTGGCGCTCACGGCGCCGCGAAGCGGCATCGTCGAGATCGCCGGCCCAGAACGAGTGCCGTTCAACGAAATCATCGCCCGCTATCTGAAGGCCGCCGGCGATCGGCGTGAGGTCGTGAGAGACCCCAAGGCCCGATATTTCGGCGGCCTGGTCGAGGAGCATTCGCTCGTGCCGTTGGGCGATGCGCGCCTCGGCCGCATCGGATTCGACGAATGGCTCCGTCACTCGCAGACAGGCGCCTGATCCCGCATCCACCAACCGAATGATAGAGGTGCCATGAAACGCATTCTCTATCCGGAGCTTGTCGCCATCCTGTCGTTCGGCCGCCTGCTCGCGGATGCGCCGAAGTCGGGAGAACGCCAAAGTGCCCCTCCTCTACCAAGCAGCTCGTTCCGCCTCGTGATTGATCGCCGCGACTAACTAACCATCATGCGTACCATCCAGATCCTGCTTCAAACGACCATCCTGCCTTGCAGCGACAACTGGTCGATTGCGCGATTCAGCCGCCTGGCAGAATTACTGCGGACACGTCAGGATTCTGAAGGGCGCGTGACGTTCAATGTCGTTGCTCGGGACCGCGAGCGGCTCGGGCAGCCGGACCCAATTCTTTCTCGCCTTGATGAAACCGGGTTCGACGAGTTGTGGTTGTTTGCCGTTGACGAAGGCGACGGTCTGACCTCGGAAGATTGCGAGGGAATCACGCGATTCCGACGCGCAGGTCGCGGCCTGTTGGTCACCAGGGATCACATGGATCTGGGCAGTTCACTGTGCAGTTTAGGCGGGGTGGGCAAGGCACACCACTTTCACACGCGCAATTTAGATCCCGACCAATCCAGACGTGTGGCCGACGACCCGTTCTCAACCCACATCTCCTGGCCCAATTTTCACTCGGGCACAAACGGAGACTTTCAGGAGGTCACGATCGTTGGCCCCACACATCCAGTATTGGCGGACCCTGATTCTCCTAGCGGCGCAATCCGGTTCCTGCCAGCACATCCCCATGAGGGCGCCGTTGACGCTCCTGACGATGAACCAGCTCGAGTGATCGCACGAGGCAAAAGCAAAGCAACGGGAAAGAGTTTCAATCTTGCAGTCGCATTCGAACCTTCGATCCGGGGAGGTCCCGCAGTCGCTCAAAGTACCTTTCATCATTTTGCCGACTACAACTGGGACACGCGACTTGGTTGTCCGAGCTTTGTGAGTGAGCCTCCTGGGAACGGGATGCAGACCGAGCAGCAAGCCCTGCGGGACATCCACCGCTACTCTGTCAACGTCGCGCTGTGGCTGGCTGGAGCGGTCTGAACCTGTATGCGCACAATCGGACTATCGAAGCGAGCCATCGGGGCTGCGCCGAGTTCAAATCGCAACGTGGCGAGTCGCACGAGTTCCTTGACCAGCCTGTCAGCGGGCGACGCACTCGGGAAATACACGTGCGGCCTTTTTGATCACACTCCATGCCAGAAGATTCATGTGAGCCCCCGCTGATTGTTGCTTTTCCAGCAACACGAAAACCGCAGTGCGCAGTCTTCTATACCGAACAAGACACGCATACGATATGCGTTCAAATTTACTTCGCGCGCTATCAACGCAAACGATTTCTGAATCAACCGGGAAAGGGTACGAATAACCGTCGTGCAGGTCTTTTCCGTTCGAGTGCTACCACTACGACGAAATCATTTTCTCAGGATAACACAATGTTTTCCCATGAACTGCTTTCTCGGTATGGCGCGCTGATCGTATTCTTCAGCGTGCTTGCCTCATCGCTCGGTCTGCCGTTTCCTTCCATCACGACGCTAATGACGCTCGGTGCCAGCATCGCTACTGCGAGATATGACTTCGCGCGTACCCTGCTTCACTTCGTCATTCTGCTCGGCGCCGCCGTTTCTGGCGGTGTTCTTGGCGACTTCCTCTGGTTTCAAGGCGGCAAGCACTATGGCAAACGCGCCCTCCAGCTGATATGCAAGCTGTCGTTCACGAGGCAATCGTACATTGCCAGATTCGAGTACTTCTTTTCTCGACGTGGCGCGCGTGCGTTGATGATTGTCCGATTTGTTCCCGGGCTTTCGCTGATCGCCGTTCCTCTTTGCGGAGCCATGGCGATCAAAACACGTTCCTTTATCTTGCACGACTGCGCCAGCGTAAGCGTATGGGCATGCGCTGGTCTCCTCGCGGGTGCGCTGTTGGCCGATCGACTTGGCGCATTGTTCGCGCACCTTCACCAAGCCGGGTGGCAGGTGTGGTTGTTGGGCATCGTCGCGGTGGTTCTGCCTTGCTATGTGTGGCTTGCTCATAGGACTCGCACACGAACCCCCATGGCAGAGCCACCGGGCGCGCCTCTCTGTACCGCCGGCATCGCGGGCTATTGCTGATCAACGCGAGACCAAGTCGGCACGAAAACCACCCGCCGTCCCTCAGGCGTCGAAGAGGCCAGACATATCTGGTCCGATATTCGTAAGGTTTGCATCTTGTCTCTGCACAAGGTACAAGGCTTCGCGCAAAAACAGAATGTCAGCATCACGTTATCGAATCGTCCATCAACTCATGGCATGACGTATCCACTATATATTGATGAGCGTCTGATCCACCGTCTGCTGAGTCTTGATCGTCTGTGCATTTGCCTGGTAGTCGCGCTGCGCCGTGATCAAATGAACAAGCTCCGCGGTCAAGTCCACGTTCGAGTCTTCGGTCTCACCGCCTTGCAGCACCCCATGGTTGGTCGAACCGGGAGTGGAAATTTGAGCAACACCAGATTCAGACGTCTGCGCGTACGCGTTGTTTCCAAGATTCACGAGACCATTCGGATTGTTGAACGTCGCGAGCACCACCTGGCCAAGGGCAAGCGTGGCGCCGTTCGAAAACGAGCCGGTCAATACTCCGTCAGGGCCAACGGAGAACGACGTGAGTTGCCCCGAACTATTGCCGTCTGGCTGCAAACTGATTACGCCGTTCTTCCCGCCATACTGGGTCGTACCTGTCAAATCAAGCGACAAGGATTGCGTCGTGACCCCACCGTCCGCACCGTTAGGGATGGTGAAGCTAAGGTTGGAAGCGCCTGGCGAAGTCAGGCGGCCCGAATTGTCAAACGTGATTGCTCCCAGATCGCCTGCTGGGTTCGGACCGACTGGAGTCAATGACGAACCCAAGGTCGCGTACACCTCATAAGAACCCGTTGCTTTTTTCACGAAGTAGACCGATACAGTCTGAGCGCCGCCGAGCGAATCGTAGATCGGCACCGGTTGACTATAGCTGAACGTCGTCGAGTCGGATGGATCGAACGGCGTTTTCGAAGGGACGGGATCGGTGGAAGTAAGATTGAAAGCGGCTGCAATTGATTTCGTCGCTACAGGAGGCACGTCCGCCGTGGAAATGATTATCGGCCCGACGCTGCCTGCATTCATTTTCCCGTTGGGTCCGGGAGAATAGCCCATGAGTTGTTGACCCTGCGCGTTTTCAATTGCACCACTCTTGTCCAGATGAAACACGCCGTTTCTCGAATAGACCACGGAACCGCCATTCGACAATTGGAAGAAGCCGTTTCCGTTGATGGCTACGTCGAGTGGCTGGTTGGTTTCCGTGAACGTGCCGTTGGCGAAATTCTGTTCAACGGTCGACAAACGGGTGCCGATTCCCACCTGGCTGTTCGCAGCTGTAGCGACGGCGTTCGCGTACATGTCTGCGAACTGTGCTGTCGAACTTTTGAACCCCACCGTATTTGCATTGGCGATATTGTTGCCGATCACATCAAGATCTGTGGACGCTGCTGATAAGCCGCTAAGACCTGTTTGGTAACTCATGAGTATCTCCTTCAAGGGTTGGCGATCGCGATGCGGACGCTTTGTTGCGCGTGGAATTTACGTTCCCCGAGAAGAAGAGCTACGCTGGTAATGATCGGCGGCCGCGGAATCCGCGGCGTTCCCCCTCCGTCAATACCGAAGCGGACCTCAATCAGTGTCGATATGGGTAAGCGGTGCTCTGCGACATCGAAAACAAGCGTACGCGGCATGCGCATTCCGAAATACCGGAGATCGAGCGACCCGACATAGGCACCAGAATTTCCGTTGTACAAATATGCGGTTGCCTTGATGGGGTACGCGGTCGCTTCCATGGTTGTCACGGACAACGACAACGTATCAATGATTCCCTGACTGTCAGCCCTCTGCGCCACGAAGCAGGGAGCGGCGAAGTCGACATTCCATTCGTTGACGCACACGAGACACGTCTCGAAGCCGTTCAATTCAGTTGGATCGCCGTCAACCGTAGTTAAGGGCACGGTTGAGTGCTTGTTCTTTGCGGGCGCCGGTTCCGGTTCGTTCATCTGCGCCGGAAAGAACGATGCTCTGATTTTCGGCTCCACGTCGGGAGCGCGTGTCTGGGGCTCGTCAGTTGCAAGCCTTCCACGACCAATATTTACATCGCCGCCTTGAATATGGTTTCGAGCGTGGTCGCGGTGCGTGAATGACGCGGCAATTTTCGGGGTTGCAATACGTGTCACTTCTCGGGACTCGTTGGCGAGGCTGGAATAACAGGCAATCGTTGCTTGCGACGGCGATCGTGCGCACATCATGAACTCCGTATCGCAAAAGAAGAACGGCGTGTGGAGTGGACGAACATTCATCTTTACAACGGCGTATAGATCGACCTGCTGACTACGTCCGGTCAAGTCGAAGGCAGCGAGTGGATGCCGCAGATATTGCGGCCAAAGGGCTCACGTGTAATGGGCCAGTTTTGGATTGGTGCGATGAGCCACTTTTCCCGTCTGCTCACGGGAGTTCCTCTCACGAAATTTCCCTCTGTACCGCGAGTCTGGATGTCACAATTTCCGCGCTTAGGACGTCTTGGAAGCAAGTGTGTGCAGTTGGCATCTGCATCCGGTTCCATTCTTGCCCTAACCTAAGCGATAGATTCCAACTTCATGACCGGTAGATGTGACGCTCCAACGGGAAGGCGCAGACGCGAGCGATCCACCGTCGTATGGTCTCTTCCTTTGGGAGCACCCAATGCAAGCGAAAGTTTGCAGCAGTGGTTATACAAGGAACTAAGCCAGGCGATCGTCACTGGCCGCTTGCCCCAAGGCGGTCTCCTCCCCGGTACGCGCACACTCGCGCAACAGTACGGTCTTGCCCGGGGTACAGTCGCCGGAGCGTACGAACAATTGCTGTCGGAAGGTTATCTGGTCGCCCGTACCGGAAGTGGCACGCGGGTAAGCACCGCTTTGCCCGATCACACCTTTACGTCTAAAGCTGTGGCTCCGCGGCCAACTGTCGCCGATCACGAGCCGGCAGAAGAACTACACGCCCCATGGATCAGACGGCTCACGGAACATGAACCCCCGTTTCCGCTCTCAGGAGCGAACTCACTACCGCAGCCATTCTTTCCGCACCGTGGCGACATTCGCCTGTTTCCAGTCGATCTATGGCGGCAGCTTCATGTACGGCAATTGCGCCCCTCGCGCCTGCTTACGCTCAATGACACCAATCCTGGCGGGTTGCCCGCGTTGCGATTCGCCATCGCGGAACATCTGGCGATCGCGCGCGCAGTGAGAGTGTCGCCGGACCAGATCGTCATTGTGGGCGGTGTGCAACAGGCTCTCGACCTTTGCATGCGCCTGCTGAGCAAGCCTGGGGATTCCGTCTGGATGGAGGACCCCGGATATATGGGAGCGCGTCAGATCATGCACGCGAGCGGCGCTCGAGTGGTTGATGTGCCCGTTGACCGGGACGGCCTTCGCGTGCAGGAGGGCATACACATGGCGCCATCAGCTGTCCTCGCCTATGTCACCCCGTCGCGACAGGTTCCGCTGGGCATGCCGTTGTCTGCAGAACGGCGCTCTGCCTTGCTTCGCTGGGCGGCTTCGAGCGAAGCTATCATTTTCGAGGACGACTACGACAGCGAGTACTGCTTTCACTCAAGACCACTTCCAGCGCTCCGCAGCCTGCCGGGTGCCGATTCCCGCGTCGTATTGGCGGGAACATTCAGTAAGCTGATGTTTCCCTCGCTACGACTTGCCTTTGTCGTTCTACCCCCGCGTCTCGTCGAGCCGTTTATCCGAGCGACGTCAGTCACTGACCGAAGTGCTAGCGGTTTGACACAGGCCGTCATGGCAGATTTTTTCGGCGACGGACATTTCGATAAGCACGTGCGTCGCACCAGAAAGATCTATGCGACTCGCGCACAGGCGTTCGAACACGCGGCACTGAAACACTGGCAGGGCTTGATCGACGTCCCATTGGCTTCCGCGGGTCTGGACGTCGTGGGCCGCCTGTCGCAGCTGGACGAGCGCACTGCCCTTCGACGATTGAAGTCGGTCGGTGTCGACGCTGCGCCGTTGGGCCGATACACTCGGCGCCATAGCGTGGGCCAAGGTCTGGTGATGGGCTTCGCGCCCTTCAATGAGGATGAAATGGATCGGGCAGCGCAACGCATGGCCGCGGCCTTACGTGAGAGCACATGAGCAGCTCAACCGAGGCAAACTGGCGCATGTTGCCGCCACGTATGGCAACGTCTGAATGCTTCTATTTCTCTGTCGCGGATGCATCTGGGCCCGCTTTCGCTGCGCAGATCCGCCGACACCGGAATCGGCCCCCGACGACGCAAACACTGATGCCGCCGGCAAGCCAAACGGGCAAAATCGGAGCGTCGCCACACGAACGTGCTTACTTCTCCGGCACGAGAACAGGCGCGCCCTTGTCCTTCAGAAGAAGCACGATGAACTTCGCGGGTTGGGTCTGGCTCGCGTTGCGCCCGACGGTATGTACGTCGTTCGGACCTTCATAAAAGGTCTGCCCAGGCGTGAGCGTGACTTCCTTACCGCCCTTGACCTGCATCACGATCGATCCCTCCAGCACATAGACGAAGGCGTCCGCGTAATGCCGATGAACTGGATCGACAGAACCCGGTGGATAGGTCACGGTGATCATCAGCGCTTCCTTGCCGGGATAGTCGTCGAGCGGCTTTGTCATCAGCGGTGTCACGACGGCTTCGGGAGCCGCCGCACAAACCACGCCGATATGCGCGCTCGCGACAACGAGCATTGCGATCGCGGTGTTCTTGAGTGGAAACATGGTGTGCCTGCGAAATAACGCGTCCCGCAAATGCGGGACGAAGGTGGAAAGGAATGGAAGAACCAGACGGTTCAGGCGAGGTTCGCTTTGTCGAGGCCGAATGCCTTGTCGGCCGAACCCGGCACGGTCCTGAACGCGACGTTCGCGCGGTTCCAGGCGTTGATGGACATTACTTCGTACGTCAGGTCAGACAGTTCCTTCTCGGAGAACTGAGTACGTACTTGTTCGTAGATATCGTCGGGCACGCCAGGCTCGGAAAGCTTGGTCAACGCTTCGGTCCACGCGAGTGCCGCGCGCTCGCGCGGCGCGAAGAGCGTCGATTCGCGCCAGATCGCCAGATGATGGAGGCGCAGTTCACGCTCGCCATGCAAGCGTGCTTCCTTTACGTGCATATCGACGCAAAAGCCACAGCCATTGATCTGCGACGCGCGGATCGAAACGAGATCGCGGATCGATTGTTCGATTGCGCTGTCCTTCAGTTGATTGCTGAATTCAAGGAATTTCTTGAACAGCTCCGGCGATTGCTGAATGTAGTTGATACGCTGTGTCATGGACTTCTCCTGGTGAACACTCGCGCTTGGCGGATGTCGTTAGCGGCAATGCGCCGCACGAAGTCATCGTAGGCCGACGTGGCGTAGCGCGGTAGACCTGCAAACGGGCTCACGGTGTTGTCCCTTTGGCACCAATCAAACGCAAGCTAGCGCAGGCAGGCCGGAGAAATAGCAGCGTTCAGGTGTTGCAGTGTGCCGCGGCGATACGTGCCAGCTTGTCGGGATTGCGCTGCACGAGAATACGGACGATGCGCGCGCCATCTGTTTCGAACGACTGCGCCGATTCGAGCTTGCCTTCGACAAATCGTATCAGCGCCCATTGACCGTTGAGCATCACGAGCTTGATGCTGAGTTCGCTGCCGTAGCGCCGGCAAGCAGCGTAGAAAAGCTGTGCGATGCGCCGGCCGCCAACCATCGGCTTTGGGAAGCTCGGCACCTTGCCGCCGCCGTCGCCGATCAGCATCGCGTCTTCGGCCAGCAAGGTATTGATCGCAGTGAAATCGCCGCGCTCCAGCGCCTGCGCGAAGGTCTGCAGCAGGCGGCGATGGGTTTCGCGAGGCACGGCATAGCGTGGACGTTCATCCCGTAGTTGCGCTTTGGCACGGCTGACCAGTTGGCGGCACGCGGCCTCCGTCTTGCCGATGGTTTCGGCAACTTCGTCATAGTCCGCGTCGAAGACCTCGCGCAGCAGGAACGCAGCACGTGCTTCCGGCGTAAGCCGCTCAAGCACCATCAGAAATGCCACGGAGACGTCGTCGGCGCGTTCCCTGACCCCTTCTGGCGTAGCAGACGGGTCGGTCATTTCAGGTTCTGGCAACCATATACCCGAGTAATGTTCACGTTGAATTTTTGCCGCACGAAGACGGTCGATGCACAGGCGCGTCGCGACTGCGACGAGCCACGCTTCAACATTATCGATGGCCTCCCGCGGCGCAGCATGCCAGCGCAGCCAGACGTCCTGCACGATATCTTCGGCCTCGGCAATGGACCCCAGCATCCGATACGCAATCTTGTGTAGCCGAGGGCGAAGCCCATTGAATGCATGCGCATCGTCGTTCATGAACAGATTTCTCCAGCCGTGTGAATACATGAGCGCCAGTCCGACAACTCTCTGACACCAGGATATTGCCACGCATGGAATTGAGATCGCCGTGTGAGACGTCGTTGGCCGGATGGTCCGAGCATAATGCGGCGCCGGAATCGAACCTAGCCGTCATCATATGCATGTCTTGTCCTCAACAGAAGACCAAAAACGGACGCTTCCGTGTTGCCTGAAGAACAACAATCACAACTTGAGTCAATCGTTTAGCATGAAGTCTGACGGAAGATTTTTCGGTCATATGTCACAGAAGCCGAGCGTGCAACGTCTTAGGGGAGGAGCGGCCCGGCCGGTGTCAATTGGGCGTGGAACTTGGCGCTGGGTGCGCACGTTGTCCGCGTCCTTTTTCGTTACTCACCTGCGGTAGTCTGAGACACAAAATGCACCTAGGAAAATCCTATAAGCTAGTGGAGTTTTTGATCTGGACTCGACGACAAATCTACGGACTTCTCGTTTGCGGTTCTGTACCGGTCGTTCTGTACAAGTTTTTTGCTCTTACATGGCTGTCGGTACCTCTGACGATTGTGGTTTTGCTCGGAACCGCGACGTCGTTTATCGTTGGCTTCAAAAACGTTCAGACATACAACAGGGCAATGGACGCCCTCGACATCTGGATTGACATATTGAGCAGAAGCCGCCGCTGGGGTCAAATCGCACGCGATCTTGTCAAAGACGAAGACATTTCCCGAAAACTGGTGTATCGACATCTTGCTTGGCTGACCGCGCTGCGGTATGAGCTACGTCGACCCCGTATCTGGGAAAGCACGAGCAAGCGTTCCAACGCCGAATATCGTCGGTTCTATCGTGTGCCGGAGTGGGAAAGAGACATTAGCGAATTATTGCCGGAATATTTGTCTCCCTCGGAAACAACGCAAGCGCTTTCCTCCACTTCTATCGCTACATTCGTGCTGAGCCTGCAAGCCGCTTCGCTCAAGATGCTTCACATTGCGGGGCACCTGAATTCAAGCTTCTACATGGAGCTTCAAAGGGCTGTGGGTGATTTCATTGATCTCCAGTCGAGATCGGAACGTTTCAAGAATTTTCCCTATCCACGTCAATATGCAACGGTCAGTTCGCTATTCGTGAGGTTCTTCTGTTTGCTTTTCCCATTCGGGCTGCTTCACGAATTCGATAAGCTGAATGATGGAGTGAGCGGCTTCATGCATGGCAACATGGTATGGCTGGTGGTGCCATGCAGTGTCGCAGTATCGTGGATGTACACGTCGCTCGAACAGGTTGGGGAAAGCACGGAGAATCCGTTTGAAGGCGGCGCAAATGATGTTCCCATTTCAACGTTGTGTAGCATCATTGAGCGTGACCTGAAAGAAATGCTCGGAGAACATGCGGACGATCCATCGAGCCAGACAATCATTGCGCTATAGAGAGTCCAGTGTCTTTGACTGGTATCAAACCATTGCAGTTTCGTCGCATTTTGGCTGACAGGGTGCGCTTCAGAATTCGGAAAATAAAGCACCAAGGCGTCGGCGCTTCCGTCTGACGAGCGCTCCGGGGCTTTAGTGCGGCGAATGCCTGATTCATCTGGCAAGCGCGTTTGACCTCGTCGCTCTGAAGGTAAATCAAGGTCGTTGCGATCCAGGCGTGGCGCGGGCTAACCGAGCGACCACTTGTTCTTTGGCAACCGAATACCGACTAAAGTTTCACGCGGCCCGTCAACATCGTGCAGAACGTGATCGACGACGCATTCGACGTGCTTGAAGGCTTTGACCTGATCCGCGAGCAGAAGGAAGGCAAGCGAGCCGTCACGCTAAACCGCGACGAGCAAACCGTTTTTGCCCGCTCCGCGCTCGCCCTGCGTTACGATCCGACCGACACGACCGCCCCTGCGCCGATTGCCGGGAACCAGTTGCTCTCTCCGCGCCGCTTTGAGGATCGCTGCGACGACCTGTGGACGGTCCTCAACCGCGCGCTGTGGATGCTCGCTGACGCCATGCGCCACATGAAGGCGTAACCGCCTCACGGAGAGGAATGCCAACAGGCTACGCAGCGTGCGGGCAAATCGTTGCTCGACCCTGCCTACGCCAGCCTCAACCCGTACGGCCGCCCCGGCTATCGCTTGTTCGAATTGGCCGGCCGCTGAATCCATCCGTTCTCGCTGCTCACGCGCCGCCAGCGCTGCCGCACCGACAAACCGGTTACTGGCGATCCCTGCGACCCGATTGGCCATCCGGTCGGCCAGCACAACAATCGATGCCTCGTTGAGTTGTGCGAGTGCGGTTCGATATCCTGCTTCGTGCTCACGAATCATCTCCTCGGCCAGCTGGATCGTCGCCTTGCAGCGCTCGAGCGCATCACGATGCTGGCGCATCAGGGCATCAGTCGCCGCCTCCGCTTCCCGGCGCAATGTGTCGAAACTGCCATCGCCCGCACGCCGGATGCGGTCGGGCATCGCTTCGTAAAGCCGCGCATAGTATTCAAGCACGGCGATCATCGACCACAGCGCATCGTTGTCCCAGAGATTCAGCGCGCAGGAAACCCGGCGCATACGGAGGAGACTGGCCTCGTCGGGTAATTCACCCGTGACGTCGAGAAACAGTCGGCCGATTGCATCCGGTTGTCTCGTCTGCCGGTTACGCATCGACCGCCATCCTGGCAAACATCGTGGTGAACAATGCGCGCCAGCGCAGCAATTCGGCACGCTCCCCTATATGCATCATCTCTGCTGCCTTGCGTATCGACAGGCGCTTGCTACGAAGTTCGTCGGCAACACGATCAGCGAGATCGGGAAAGTCCAGCGACTGACCCTGCGCCTCAATGGCCTTGCGCAGATTTGATTCCCGGTACAGGGCGAACTTTTCCGGCGCGCCGAAATAGCCGTTGCGCACAACGTGTGTAACCGCATCCGGGAACGTCGCACCAAACCTGAGGAGCAGCTCCAGGCTATCGCGTTGCCGGTTGATGACCCACAGCACGACAAGACACCGCGCCAGATCGTCCAGCGCACTGGCGAGCGTTCCGCCGTATTGCGCGACTCCCGTCTGGCTCCGCGCCGCCGTGTTAACGATGACCGCCGCATCCCGGTGCGTATCGCAAAAATTAACGAAATCGATCCAGCCACTTACGTCGTCCAGATCACAGGACGCGCATTCGATTTCGTCGTGAACGGCCTTCATGACATCGGGATTCGCCGTATCCGTCTCGACCAGCACGACATTGACATCCACGCGTCGCAGGTAGTCAACCAGGGCCAGCGTAACGAAGCTCTTGCCAACGCCGCCCTTGCTGCCACCGACCATATAGATGGGGGGATTTTTCGTCGCCATCTCATACCTCTAAAGATTTTCGGTATCTGGACTGATCGGAAATCCGAGGTAGCCCTGTACCTGCGTGAGCCCCGACCTGGTTACTCCCCCATCCCCTTTCTGTTGTGTTCCGGCACGTAGCGGCTTATCGCGTACCGCATTTTTCTGAGCCGGTTTCCTGCTCCGTGCCGGCCCTGCGGGGTGATCGCGCACTGCGTCCTTGCTTTCCCTGCGAATTCGCCCCTTTCCCTCGGCGCGGCGCATCGCATATCTCAGGGAATTGAGATTCACGTCGATGCCTTCCTGCGCTGCCTGCTCTATCAATTCATTCAGCGTGTAGCCCTTCTCCCTCGCCGCTCCAATTTGCGTCCGAATGGATTTAACGCCGTCTCCCACCTTGAGGTGCTGTTCATCTTTGCCCTTTTCCGGGAGCGCACCCAGTCTGCGTCCAAGTGCCTCCCATTGCCCTCGCGTGAAACTCCGAACAACCGGCATGATTCGCTCCGATGCAACTCTTTCACACGCATCTTGCGTAGGCATTGACTCATCGTCAATACCAGTTCCTGCCGGTCATCGAGACTGGTGGAATACACCGGAATGCTGAAGAACGTAGGGGAACAGAAAAATATTTTTTATTCGGTCGCTCGAATTCCCCTCAGTGCACATGGAATTCAACATGCTTCATCAAGCGAACAAACGGACTCATCAGCACGGAAAATCACGTGCTTGTCGAGCAACATAGGTGGACAGCCAGAACGCTCATCAGAGCACAGACACGTGAGCGCGATGTTCACTGATCTTGAACTGCCGTTAGCACACCGTCTCCACGCATGCTCCCCCGACTCGAACACAAGATCACACCCATGCAACAGCGGTGGTACGCGAGCATCGCCTGATCGACACGAGATAGTGTGTCAGGTGCATTTTCCGCTTCTCGCGCACTGACGGCCCTTTCCACGCCGCTACGCCCAACGCACTCGGGATCAACCGGTCATGCTCATTCGGCGCTCGATTTTTGTATCACCGCGTTGCGCGCACTACGCATGGCGATTTCACGGGAGTCAAGGTTCGTCGCACACGGCTTGTACATTGCATGCACGGGACTAACATTTGGTTCAAAAATAAACATAAAACGAGGGATGGCAGGATAGGCTACCGCCGGTTTTGGGCGCCATGTGCAACGTACCTGAACTAGGTAGACATGGTCGCCGCCCCACTGACCTTGCGCATATCAACAAGCGCTCCCGCGTCAACCGGGATCCAGATGCGTATTTTGGTAATTGCTAGCGATCAGATCGGCGACGCGAACATCGAGCGTTGTGATCGCAGCCGTGCAGATGGCTCACCGTCTGCACGGCTTTGATAGGCTGAAATCGACCCCTATGCGCAGGTCGCAACTATGCACACATGCCACGAGATCCACGGTACCGGCCCAGATCCGGTGAGGATTCGGACCGATACCATCTGCGCATAGTTATAGCGTCC